>NZLH01000048.1 GCA_002694155.1 Pusillimonas sp.
ATGGTCGACAAGCCGGGTAGCGAGGTGGTTTCTCTTTTCTCACCTGCGAAAGGTTCATGCGTCTATATCGGTACATTCCCACTCATCGGGGCCGATGTCTCCCTGGGCACCCCCAACCCGGCTGACGTCTTGAAAAACATAAGCTGAAGCAAACCCATTAATTTCAGAACCTCACAACCAACAGGACTCAAACATGACAGGAATTGCGCACGTTAGTGAAGGTCAGTCGTTAAGCTGGTTTGGCGCCGGCAAAACCGAACTGATCACCGCGTCCGACCTGGAAGTTATTTACGGCGTGAGAACCGAGGTGACGGTTGGCGTAAAGAATGATTTTGCATTAGCGCTGCAATCCGAGACCTTCATCGGCTCCAAATTCGAGGCCAAACTGGCGGCGGAATTCGAGCTCACCAAAACCGCCACGGTTGAGAGCGCCAAAGAAGGTGAGTTCTATTACATGGACTCATACATTGGCACAGTAGGCGCCAGCGTGGAACAAGTGGCGTATGCAAAAACACTTCGCACTGCGACGTTCACCCTGCTGACAATTCAAACACTGGCCATGCTTGCCGCCGTCACGTATGCCACGGCTCATAAAATCATTACCCCGCACGAAGAAGAAGTTAAAGTACCCGAGCTCGATATCGCATTGGGTCAACTCACATCAATTGCGTCCATTGCCGCCACCATTGCACCGCTTCTTCTGTTGAAGTATGCCAAATGGCGCAAATTGGGGGAAAACGACTCACCCGCCGGGGTGCTTACCATGGACGCCATTGGCGGGGTCTTTTTGGGTACGCGCAAGATGGCGCCCATCAGCCCGACATCCGGCGTATTTATCAGCGAAAACAGCGTTCAGCTTAGCTCATCCGACACCGACCTGGGCTACAGCAAACCGAACGGCGGCACGTCGATTCTTGGCTTTACGCGAAACGCGGGCGATGCCGGCGTAGGTGGATCGCGGCTGGAAGTGTCTGCTGATGGCGTGACCCGCATCTATGGTTCAGGCATTCAAGCCGACCTGCTCACAAATGCAGGCTTCTCGTCTCATACGGTTAATGCACAGCAACATTTCCTGAACGTCACCACAGCCAACTCCACCACGGCCGCAGGCCCCGCGTTGAACCTGATCGACACCGGCGTCCAGGCCAAGTTCAATGACGAAAACAGTCTGTCTGTTGGAGATGGCACCATCAGTGCCCTGGCTGGGGGGCCGACCGGCTCAGTAATGCGCTTGACAGCAGACGAAAGCAGCATTGGCACGGGCGGCAACAATATCACCATCAACGCTACGGGCGTCGTTTTAAGCTTCGGTGACTCGAAAGTGCGTATCGATGCAACCGGTTTCGCCCTTGGCGATGCCGTTACCGTTTTGAACCCCGGCCCACCTGGCTTAACTTTTAGCGGCATTCAAAAGGCAGTAACTGACGTCGGCGCACTAAAAACCCAAATGGAAGCCAGAAAACTCACGGACACCGCCCTAGACGACAAATTCAAAGTGGTTAAAAACACCACCAGCCGTTTGAACCGCATCCTCATGACAACACGCAACCGAGTCGACGCCATTACCGAGCAATTGAATGCCGAATAAAATGCCCATGCATGAAACCCTGCCCGGACTCAAAATAATCAAGCCGGGCCGCACCGAGCTGGTTCATCGTGTTTATAGCCCGGGGCCCGATCAATACGCCATGTCGTTCGGCGTACTGGTACCCTTCATTCTTAACGCGCCGGGCGCAGAACAAGAGATCGAATTCTCATCTCTTTGGGAACATGCCGCAAAGGTATTGCAGAAAGACGAAACGCTTGATGAAGGCTGGCCCAAACCAAAAGCCGAGTTTCTTGCCGCCGGCTGCTGTTACCCCCCGGCCGACACCACGCAACAGCCGGTCTCGGCCCGCATTTCAATTGGAGCCCTGAATAAAAGACTGGCCGTATTTGGCCCCCGCCAACTCAGCGCCACCGGCGGCATATCAGCCCCCGCCCCCTTCGATCACATGCCCATTACCCTGGCCAATGCATTTGGCGGTGAAGGTTACGACGCCAACCCAAGCGGCAAAGGTTATAGCAGCAAGGGGGGCATCACCGAGTTGCCCAATATTGAATTACCCGACCACCTCATGCTGTCGGCTAACGACAAACCGCCGCCCGCGGGATTCGGCCCGCTACCCAGTGCTTACCCCCAACGTGCGCGCCACCTAGGCAAACAAGACGAGCACTGGCGTAACACACGCTGGCCTCATCTTCCTATCGACACCGATGCGCGCTACTTTATGGCCGCATCACAAGACCAGCATCTCGACGGTTTTTGGGCGGGGGGTGAAACAATCGAAATACAAAACATGCACCCGGAGCATGGCGTATTGCAGGGTCGATTGCCCCGCAGTCGGCCACGTTTCTTCGTACACCAGTCCGACCCGGATGGCAGTGCACAGTTCCGCGAACTGAAAGTGCATGTCGACACGGTTTGGCTATTGCCTGAAGAGCGACTGGGGGTTTTAACGTTTCGTGCCAGTATCGCGGTGTCCGACCCAGATGGGCGCGATATCAACGCGTTTTATGCAGAGTTTGAAGACCCCGGCGAACTCCCTTTGCCGGTCGACCTGTATTTGAACAACTGCCTGAAAGGGATGGCACCCGAAGTATTCAAAGACGTCCCCGACGTCACTTCCCCGGAATTCAAGGCTTCGCTTGAGTCAACCTCCAGCGAGGATTTGCTGCAAAAAGTCCGCGAACAACGCGATTACTTTCAAAGCTCTTTAAAGAAGGCAGGTATTCGCGAAGATCAATTACTGGAGATGCTGGAAGCGAATCCGCAAACCCGCCAGTTCGCTCAGGCCATGACACAGCGCAGTAAATCTCTTACAGGCTTTTTTAACGAAATAGAAGGGTTGATAAAGGTCATCCAGGAAGAGGAAGGCACGGAGCCCGAGACCGCGACCGAGAAAGCCGACCCCCAACCTGCCTTGAAAGAAGCCTTAACACCCTATCCCAAGCCTGCAGCCCACGCCCCTACAACTCCGCCGCAAGGCAATGAAACGGCTCCACTGCACGACGCCGCGGCTGCCGCTCGCAACCGGCAACTCGTCGTCAGCGCACAGGCCAATGGATACCCTTGTCTCAATCTCGACCTGACACACGCCAACCTGGCCGGCCTGGATTTAAGCGGCATGGATTTCTCCGGCTCGGTGCTGGCGGGCGCAAATCTGGCGGGCGCAAAGTTACAAGGCGCGTGTTTAAACGGCGTGTTTGCAACCGGCACCCGCTTCGATGCAGCCGATTTGTCCGGCTGCCAACTGGTGAAAGCCAGCCTCGGGAAAAGCAGTTTCGTCGGCAGCACGTTGCGCGGCGCAAATCTTGACGGCAGCGACTGCACTGAAGCGAATTTTTCGGGCGCCGATCTTTCCAGCACCAGCCTGCAGGCCGCCACGCTATCCCATGCGTGGTTGCAAGGGATTCGGGCCGAACGGCTGATTGCGACGGGAGCCCAACTGGACCAAGCCAACCTCGACAATGCCCAGTTGCCTGCTGCACTGCTTGAGGGTGCAAATCTTTCCGGCGCATCGGTTCAACGCGTTAATCTGCAGGGTGCGATTGCGCGCAAAGCCAATTTTTCCCAAGCTAACCTGGCCGGCGCCAATCTGGCGCAGACTGACCTAAGTGGCAGTCAGGCAAGCCCGGGAACCTCATTTCAAAAAGCGATACTCGACCAGGCCACTCTTGAAGCGGCTGCATGGGCAGGCGCCAACCTGAATGAAGCATCTATGCTGAATATCAAAGCGAGCAAAATGGATTTGTCCGATTGCATCGTCACCCATGCCAGGCTTGCAAGATCAGACCTGCGTTCCGCGTGCTTCGATCGCTCCGACCTGGAGCAGGCCGACCTTAGCGCATCGAACCTGATGCAGGCCTCGTTTATTCACGCAAACCTGCAAGCAGTGAATCTAGACAATAGCAATCTGTACAACGCCACCTTTGTCGACACAAAAATCGCCGGCGCCCGCTTCAATAACGCCAATCTCGACAACACCGTGTTAGCGACCCCATAACCGCTTGAAGGTATCTTATATGGCTTCATCTCCTCAGTCTCTTATTGTTAACGGTGTTTTGGAAGACGCCGATTTGTCTGGTGCATCGTTGGCCGGAACCGGCTTTCAAACCATTAAATTTCATAAAGTAAATTTTCGGGGAGCCGACCTTTCCGGTGCCGACTTTTCCCAGGCACAATTCGACGATTGCGATTTAAGCGGTGCTATCCTGAATGAAGCGCAATTTATCGGCGCCACAATTAACAACACGAACGCAGCCGGCGCAAGCCTCAGCAAAGCAAACCTAACCACTACATCGGTGATTAAATCCGATTTGAGCCAGGCCAACCTGGCCGAGTCCGATTGTTCGGCCAGCCTGTTCGACAACTGCATTCTGGACAACGCCGTCTTTGAAAAGGCCGATTTAAGTACGGCCCGAATGAATGCGTGCTCCCTGAGCGGAACGAGCTTCAAAGAAAGCGACTTAAGCCGCTGGATGGTGATGGAATCCGACTTGAGTGCCGTTGTGTTCGGAAAGAACAACTTGAGCCAGGCCATGCTCATGAACGCGAATTTGTCGGGCCAGCAGTTTCCCGAGTGCGACCTGACGCTGACACTCTTTATTGAGGCTAACCTGCAAGGCGCCAACTTCTCGGGCGCCTCAATGTCGCAAACACAGTTTTCCATGTCGATAATGAAAGGGGCGAATCTCAGCAACATCAAAGCGGAAAACACCAGCTTTGCCGCCGCCGACCTCACGGCCGCCGACCTTACCGGCAGCGCTTTTGAAATTTGTGATTTCTCGCATGCCAAACTGGTGCAGGCCCGTGCAGGCAACAGTTCCTGGCATGTCACGCCCATGGTGGGTGTGCAAGCCCAACAATCGATCTGGGATGGTGCGCAACTTGAACTGTGTGATTTTTCACATGCCTCGATAGACGAAGCCAGCTTTAGAAATGCCACCATCAAATTATGCAACCTGCATAAACTTTCGGAAGAGAAAACAATTTGGGACGGCGCCAACTTCAATGACACCTTCCGTACCGACCCAATCCGAGAGAAAGCAGAAAATTGGCAACCTCCTGCGTAACCCCTGGCCAACCGGAAAACAATCATGTCTGCAACCGTTCATCGCCTCACGCCCACGCCGGAAACTTCGGCACACAGCCTGGGCACCGCAACCGTTACCGGAATATCGGGCGAACACTTTTTACTGAGTCATCCCGAAATCTTAAAGGCAAGGCTTGCAGCCAGTTGTCTTTTAACGCCGGAAGCGGGCGACATCGTATTGGTGTCACAGGCCATCGACAACAGCGCCTGCTTCATCCTGGCCATTCTGCAACGCAACGATCCGGACAGTGGCAGTTTGAACTTGCCTGGTGGCGCACAACTTCACACAAATCAGGCCGGGGTCGAGCTGCAAACCCAAAGCCTGTACCTGAACAGTGCGTCCCACCTCCAATTAAACAGCGGCACGCTCGATATCAATTCGGTAAGCTCAACCGTTAAGGTTAAGCACTGGCAAGGTTGGTTCGACACCTTTGAATCATGTGCGGTCAATGCCTCATTTACCGCAAAAACCTTTTCGTCGCAGGTCGGGCGGCTGATCCAGCGCCTTAAAGAAAGTTTCCGCAAAATCGACGGGCTGGACGAAACCCGTGCCGGTCGTGTTCGTGTTTCGGTCGACGATCACCACCACATTGAAGCGGGCCATGTTACCCACACGGCAAAAGGCTTTGTAAAGATAGACGGCCAGAAAATAGATTTGGGCTAGGAGAACATATGTTTGTTGCAACCATTCAAGCCGGGCAAGCCATGTGCATGCCCGATGTATGTAAAACCCCTGCCCCGCCCGGGCCCCCTATTCCTATTCCTTATGTGAACACGGCAATGACGACACTAGCCAACCCCACCAGCCTGAAAGTACTGGTCAGTGGCTGCCCCGCACTTACCAAGGCTTCAAAAATATCAATGAGCATGGGAGACAACACCGGTGTTGAAGGCGGTATTGTGTCGGGCTCAATGATGGGGGAATGTGAGTTCGTTACCGCCAGCTTCAAAGTCAAGTTCCAGGGGAACCCGGTTGTACGGCAAATGGACTCGGCCAAATCAAACAAAGGCAACACATTCGGGGCACTGCTGGAGCCCAGCCAGGTTAAGGTGAACGCAAACTAGGTTATTTCCTTTCTGACACGCGTACAGCCGGAGGCCCCGCCTTCGGCTTTTCATTTGCCGGGCGTCCGTCGCTATTCAACCTAATACGCTCGCCCGGGTAGTAATCAAACAACGCACTACGCTTTTCCCCTTTGAACTGATACGTGACCCGATAAGGTTTCTCGGTGTACGTGACACGCGTTGTCGGCACACAGGTGGTCTCCAGATAAAACTGCTGGTTCGCCAAGTACTGCCCTGGCTGCGGCTTTTGCAGCAACTCTTTCGGCGGGCTGTCGGGAAACAATAATTTCATTAAACCATCGCCCAGAATACCGCCAATCATCGACAACATAATGGTTAACGGCAGCTTGGTCGGCCAGAAATGCTGCGCCAGAATTCCACCCCCATAGGCGCCCGCAACCATGCCCGGGCCGGCGACAGCCCCCACCGCCACGCCGGCCAAAATGGTTGGGTAAAACCAAAGCTTCTCACTTTTGGGCCCGTAGTTTCGCGTGAACTTATACCCTACCGCACCACCCAACAAACCACCCAATATCGGCTGCCAATACTTGACAAGCCAGGATTGGCTTTCGTATTGTCTCTGGGCGCGTTCGCGGTCGCTGACAATAGTTTGCCAGCACACGTCCGTCTTTTCTGCTTTCTCTATCACTTCCTGGGTTACCGTCAGTACCGCTACGGTGTCTTCAGGTGGTGTCGACATATTGCGAAACAAACTTGCATTTGACGCATGGGCCTGTGCTTGAAACAGCGCCATGCCGATACCTAGAAATAGCGTTGGGAAAATGCGCCAGTGCAATGATTTTTTTGGAAAACCTGGCAAGGAAAAAGACGGCTGCGATGGGTCCATGGGCTATAATCCTGCCGGTTAGGGTAAGGTGTTGGTTCAATTTACATAGTGTATTTTTTTATTTCTTCAATTTGCAACTCTTAGGTCCTCATGCCAAGACGTCAATTACTGACACTCATGCTTGCCAGCCTTCTGATCATGACTCAGGGGTGTTCCAGCGTGAATTCGGCCATGGGGGGAAACACACAAAAAGAAGCCAAAGCTGAAGTAAGCTGGGACTACAAACGCGACGGCATCCAAATTGAACTTATGGCAAGCGCCGATATCAATGCTTATTTCAATCAGTCTCACACACTGGTGCTGGGCATTATGCAGTTGGAAGACTCCAAACCGTTTCTGAAATTACTGAGCGATAAAAAAACACTTGTCGACATGCTGGCCAGCGGAGACCCAGGAAAAGAGATTTTGCATATGGATCGCTACGTCGTCAGCCCGGACAAACGCACTATCTTGAATATAGACCGCGTTCAAAACGCAAAATTTATCGGCGTCGTGGCCGGCTATTACGACTTCGATCCCACCCGGGCCGCCCGCCTGTTTCGCATACCGCTGAACATTCAAACCGAAGGGCTTGTTTCCACGACCTACAAAGCGGAACCGGCTAATTTGGCATTACGACTTTATCTGGGGCGTCAGCAAATAACAAACGCGCAAAGCCTTACGTTCGACCCCGACAAAAAACCCGATGTTGAAACCATTCCTCTGGAACAGGGCGATCCAGAGATCAAGCTTGACGAAAAAACACTCCAACAAGCAGACGATGCAGCCGGCGCTGCGCGCAAACTAAGGCAATAAAGGAACGCTTCATGGACTTCAGGACCGGCACCTACTGGCATCAGGGATTGTTTCTTCAACCTCAGCATTTTCAACGGCAAGAACTGAATCAACACTTCCTGAAAAAACCACTTTATGAAATGGTCACGCCGCACTTCTGGGGTGCCGGGAAAATAGAATTTGCCCCTGAGTCACTTTCCGCCCGCTCTGTTGAAATTCGCAGCGCTCGCCTGGTTTTCCGTGACAACACCTATGTAGAGTATCCGGGCAACGCCATTATCGGGCCACGTTCTTTCGATAAAGTCTGGACCGACAGTGACCAGCCGCTGAATGTTTTTCTGGGATTGCGAAAGCTCTCTCAGAGTGCGCCTAACGTCACGCAGGTCGACTCATTCGATCAGGCCGCGTCGGCGCCAACGCGCTATGCTTCGCAAACAGACGGCGAGGCCATGCGCGATCTGTATACCGATGGCCCGGTCGCCACCGTGCCTGTCATGATGCATGTTGTGCGTATTTTCTTCGGCCCGGAAGTAGCATCACTCGACGATTACGATCTGATCCCGATCGGCAGCCTTGCAAGAGATAACGATGTGGTGAAACTCACCGCCGACAGCGTCCCCCCCTGCTATGCTCTAACGGGCTCTCATGTATTGCAGGATTTGCTGCGTGATATTCGCGACGACATGTCGGGCAGAATGCGCCAGCTTGCAGAATATAAAGCGCCACGCGACATTCAGCGAGAAGAGCTTGATCCGGAATATTTTATGCTGATGCAATCGTTGCAGTCATTGAATCGGGCGGTGCCGCAAATTGCACACTACACCGAAACCGCCCAGGTACACCCGTGGGAAGTGTATGGCTTCCTGCGCACATGCGTTGGCGAAATGAGCACCTTCACCGATTCGTTCGACGCCGCCGGCCGGCGGCGCGACAGCCAGGACGAAGGGCTACCCCCATACGACCATCTTAAGTTGTTTACTTGCTTCAGCACGGCGCGCCGCGTAATTAACCANTTNCTCGCCGAGATCTCGGTAGGGCCGGAATTCCGNGTCACCCTGGAACCCCATGANGATTATTTGATCGCNAGNGTTCCGCGCGACTATTTCGCNGCCCGTAACCGTTTCTACCTGGTGACCCAAACNGCCTCAAAAAACGATTACTCCAGCGAAGACTTCCTGCGGCTTGCGCGTCTTGCCGCCCCGCAATCNNTNCCNACCATGATTGATCACGCGCTACCAGGCATTGATCTCATAGAGGTGGCCACGCCTCCGCAAGGCCTGCCCAAACGCGCCAANGCGCGTTACTACCGTATCGAACAAATGAGTGCGGAATGGGAAACNGTTGAACAAACTGCGGAGCTTGGACTTTTCTGGCCCGATGCNCCGGCCGATCTGCATGTCCAGCTTATCGTGCTCCGAGGCTAAGATGAAACTGTGCGACTACTTCATTCCACTCACCGCGCTGGTAAAAAGTTTCGACACGGCCGCCACCGATACGCCCGAAGCGCTGGCCGGGCAAATTGACAGCCTGATTCAACAGGCACAAAGCCAGGCCCTGCAAGAGGGTGTCGAGCTGAACACCTTTCAGGAGGCGCTGTTCCCTGTGCTGGCCTGGGCCGACGAACATATTTCCCGTCGGCACCAATGGGACTCGGAACACGCATGGCAACGCCATCTTTTACAAAGACGCTATTTCAAAACCGGGTTGGCGGGCCGGGAGTTTTTTGAACGGCTCGAAAAACTTCCCCCTGGAGAAGCCGCTGTACGCGAGGTATACCTGCTTTGTCTTTGTCTGGGCTTCA
The DNA here is from genome assembly GCA_002694155.1 of Pusillimonas sp. GTDB lineage: Bacteria > Pseudomonadota > Gammaproteobacteria > Burkholderiales > Burkholderiaceae_B > Neopusillimonas. The sequence goes on from NZLH01000048.1 coordinate 9,623, forward strand.
TGGGGCGTTACAGCATTTCACCCAATTCGGCCGAGCTTGCCAATATTCGGGTAGAACAATACAAACTGCTGCAAAAGGCCGACGACCGTTATAAAGCCGCCGAGAAAAACGCGTTGTTTCCCAAAGCCTACGCAATGGCCGGCAACGCGCGGCCGACAAAACAAAGAAAACCTGCGCTGACCAGGAAAATCTCCTTGCGTCGCGCCCTCATATTTATCCTGCCTCCCGTTATCGTGTTGGTCGTTGCCTTTATTCTGCATACTGAACTGACCTACGCCGTTCAGAACTTCCGTGAGGCGGCCAACTTATGAGAACGCTGCTTTCCATCATTCTGTGGCTTATCGTTCTTATTGTGCTGGCCATCGTCAGTTGGGCCGTCATGCTTTATTTATCGTGGCCGTACTGGGGTGGTCTGGCCATTTTCTTTGGTGTGCTGGGTATTTATTTCGGTATCCGGCTTTTGCGGCGGCTGTGGTATTTGCCGCGATCGCGCGTCAAGCTGGCGGCCTCGGAATCCGCGGGCCGCAAAGCGGCCGATAAACCCAGCGCACTTGGCGAACTTACCAATAAATGGAAACAGGGTATCGCCACCCTGAAAAGCTCGTCGCTACGACGATTCGGCAATCCCATCTACGCCCTGCCCTGGTTTATGGTGGTAGGAGAATCGGGTGTTGGAAAAACATCGGCCATCACACGTTCGCGCCTTAGTTCACTGAACAAAAGCATTAACCAGTTCGAGCCCATTACCCAAACACTGAACTGCGATTGGTGGTTCTTCAATCGTGCCGTCGTGATCGACACCGCCGGACGCTATGTATCTCCCGATGGTACGCAAGAAGACCAGGCGGAATGGGAGCGCATGCTAGAGCTTCTGGCCAAGTACCGCATGAAGGAAGGCCTGAACGGCTTGGTGCTGGCCATTGATGCAGAACAACTTATGGCCAGCGAAGATACGCTTGAGCGACGAGGCCACGCCATTCGCGAACGCATCGACCAACTGATTCGCTTGTTCGACAAACGTTTCCCTATTTTTGTTCTGGTCACCAAATGCGATCAAATCTGTGGTTTTGAGGATTGGGCACAGGTACTGCCTGCAGATGCATTGAACCAGGCCATGGGCTACACCGGACCAATGGAAGAGGGTGACCAGGCCGAACAAAAGTTTCTGAATCAGGCGTTCGAACATATTTCCGAGCGCCTGAAACTGCTAAGACTGGACATGGCGGTCAAAGGGGTAGACCTTAGCCCCAACCTGCTTTTGTTTCCCAGCGAAATGGAACGCCTGCGCGGCGGACTTCAGCACTTTTTGCAAGCGTGTGCCGGCAACAACCCCTACCTCGAGCAGCCGCTCATCCGCGGGCTGTTCTTCAGCAGCGCCCGCCAAACCGGCACGCATCTACCCAGCTCGCTTGCGCACATCGTAAACACATCGAACACAGAAAAAACACCCGGCGACAAAGGCCTGTTCCTGCATGACTTCTTTGAACGCGTATTGCCAGCTGATCGCTGGTCGTTCCTGCCCACCGTTATCGTCGATCGCTGGCGCCTGGTCACCCGCAACCTGGCCATTGTGTTCTGGATTTCCATCTTCACGGCTATTCTTGCGTTCCTTTTACTTTCTTATTACCAAACTCGCGCCAGCCTGATCGACATCAAGAATGTTTATCCGGAAAACGTTCTTACTCAAACAGGCAGCGACACCGATCGGCTAGAGAATCTGCATCGTATTTTGTCGGTTGTTGATTTAATTCAAGACCGTGAAGAGGAATGGCAAACCCGTTGGTTGGCATTCAGCCCCGACATCACGCAGCTGGAAGAGGACATTAAAGATGCTTATGTAAAGGGTTATCAGGGCTTTCTTAATACATACGACCCCGACAATTTCCTGTCGAACGAGGTGTTGGCAGACCAAAACAATCCTCAATATGCAAACGCCGTTCTGGGGCTGGTTCGCACCATGAACCTATCGCAAGCACGCATTCAGGGCGCCGACTACCAGCAGCTGCTAACGATGCCACAAGTACCAACAAGCGTAATACAAAAGCTGCTACCCCAATTACCGCACGAAGTTGTTGATGCCACCAATCAAATGCAAGTGGCTTACATAGCCTGGACACCAACCGACGACTCATTCCTGCGCCAGCGCCTAACTGCAAACCGACAGGTTCTGGACAAAATTTTGGCGCAGTCGCCACAACTAGAGTGGTTACTACCCTGGGCCAACGCGCTACCTAACCTGCAGCCCGTCACGTTGCGGGAGTTCTGGCTTCCAGGCACTCAAGGACCCAATCGCGGCATGATTGAGCCCGCCTTAACCAAACAAGGCGAACAGCAGCTACAAACTTTTCTGGATGAGTTAGGTCAGGCCGTCGACGACCCATCCGAATTTAAAACGCGCCGAGGCGCATTTGAAGCCTGGTACTTATCCGAGCGATTCAACACATGGCAAAGCTTCGCATGGGCATTTAACAACGGCGAACAATTGCTTGGCAATGAACCCACATGGCGCGAAATGTTGGGGCGCATTGATACCAACGCCAGCCCCTATTACATGCTGTTCGACCGATTAAAAAGCGAATTCACCGATGTACCTGCCGACAACTTGCCTGGCTGGTTATTGTTTGCGCGCGAGTTCAACGATATGCGACGCGCTGCGACCGCGCCCGGCGCTTTGGGTAAGGCGAAAGGCATGCTAAGCACATTAAATAGTGTCGGCGAACGTGTCATTAAAGAATCGGTATCCAATCAAACTTTTGCCCCCATGTCAGCGTTTCCGCAATCCATTCAAGGCGTGCAGAACTTCTCTGCGTATGCACACGCCTTCGATCAAGTGGTGTCGGATGCGCTGGGTGGTGAAGGCGCGGCATACCAACTGGCGGCAAACTATTTCGCCTTCGGCGTTGAACCCGATGTCAAGGCTTCAGCCTTGCAAAATGTGCGCGACAATCTTGACGCTTTCCGAAAAGCATCAGGCTTTGACAAACCCGATGACCAAGTGATCTGGCATCTTGTTGGCGGCCCCCTGCAATTGCTCACCCGCTACATTCTGGAACAAGGTTCTTGCCGCGTACAAAGCGACTGGGAAAAAGAAGTGCTGTGGAAAACCCAAATGGCAGTCAGCACACAAGAAACAACTGAACAGCTGTTCGGTGATAAAGGATCGGTCTGGGTTTTCGCCGACAAATCGGCCAAACCGTTTTTGCAACAGCAAGCAAACGGTTTCACGACGGCAACCAAAAATAGCTACACTTTTCCGTTCGACCCTGGCTTTATACCGTTCCTGAACCAGTCGGTCAGTACGCAGGTAGAGTCTGTCGTCAAAAAGCAGTTGGCAGAAGCCTCTATTGGCAAAACCGCAAACTTGCTTATTACATCTCGCCCCGTAGGCGTAAACCCCAGCGCCAAAGCCAAGCCCTACGCCGTGAACCTATCAATTCAATGTTCGCAGGATCAAATTACGCTAGATAACTTCAACATGGCAGTGACAAACAGCTTCGACTGGTCACCCGATCACTGCGGTGACGTCACACTTGAAATACGCATCGACAACCTGTCGTTGAATCGTCGCTACCCCGGCCCCATGGGCATGGCCCGCTTTGTAGAAGAATTCGTAGATGGTGAGCGCATCTTCACCCCCGAAGACTTTCCCCAGGCAAAAGAGCAACTGGATGCACTGGACGTAAAAACCATTAACGTTCGATACGACCTGGTGGGCCAGGAAGCCTTATTGGAAATGGCGGCGCACCTGGACTACCTGGCCGAAACAGGCACACCATCGCTTAGCGCGACGCCGTCTAAACTCAGCGTGAAAGTGCCGCAACGGGTTGGCCAATGCTGGATGGGCGATGTCATTGAAAAGCCCACCACCCCACTGCCGTTGTTCATCAAAGAGCGCGCCCAACAAATTATCAACCAGCCGCCGCCACCACCCGAACCCGCCCATATTCAGGCGCTGGCTGAAGCAGAAGAAGCAGCTAAAGCCAAAAATCAGCCAAAAGCAAAATCTGCCTCGCCGCAAGTAACTCGTGAGCATCGGGTAAAAGAAGGTGAAACCCTGTACTCATTGGCAAAAGAGTTCGGTACAACTGTTAACGCACTAAAAGACCTTAACAATATCTCCGACACGAACCTCATTATTACCGGCACACTGTTAAAGCTTCCCGCGAACAGCAATATTGAACCCGCAACAACATCGCAAAGCGGCGGTAATAATCAAACAGCACAATAAGCGCTTAACGTAAATTCGTGCTTATGTGACGCTTATGCACTTCTAATTGCACCACGCCAGTGCAATTAGAAGATGCATATTGAAGTGTCTTTATTTATCAAGGCGTTATGGGAAACAATGATTGACAAGGTCTGTCACACTCAGACAAAATCTTTTAGCTTTTCTCGGAACTTCTTACAACTTTATCCCGTCTTAAACAAAACGGCATCAGTCAGGAGACTAAATTATGGCAGGCGAGGGATCCGTCGCTCCTAAAGAGCGTGTAAACATTACTTATAAACCGGCTACCGGAGACGCTCAAGTCGAAGTCGAGCTGCCCCTCAAACTCTTGATTCTAGGCGACTTCACGCAACGCGAAGACGATCGTAGCGTTGAAGACCGTGCGCCAATCAATGTTGATAAAGACAACTACAACGACGTACTAAAAGCACAAAATCTGTCGCTGGATCTTTCCGTACCGAACCGGCTTGAACCAGGCTCGGAAGACAACCTGCCGGTTAACCTGAAGTTCGAATCGCTGGCCGACTTCCAACCCGACAGCATCGTGGAAAAAGTCCCTGAACTACGCAATATCGTCGAGTTGCGAGGCGCGCTTAAGGCTCTGAAAGGGCCGTTGGGCAACATTCCCGACTTTCGCAAGAAGCTGCAAGCGTTGGTTCAAGATGACGAAACCCGCGCACGCTTGTTGAAAGAACTCGGCATTGAAGACAAATAAACATAAGGCAGGGGATACACAACATGAGTGAAGAACAAGCGAAACAAGACAATGCTGCCGCCCCCTCAGAAGGCGGCTCCCTTATCGATCAGCTACTGGAAACCACCAAGGTAAGGCCCGGCGACGAATCCTACGCCATCACCAAGCAGGGCATTCAAACCTTTATTTCCTCCCTGCTTGATCCATCCCGTACAACCGACCGCATCACAGCCTCACTGGCCGATGACATGATTGCCGAGCTCGACAAAAAGCTCTGCGCCCAGGTCGATGAAATTCTCCACCACGCCGACTTTCAGCGTCTCGAGTCTTCATGGCGCTCACTGAAGTTCCTGATCGATCGCACCAACTTCCGCGAGAACATCAAGATTCAGATCATGAACGTCAACAAAGACGATCTGCTCAGCGATTTCGAAGACTCGCCGGAAGTGACCAAGTCGGGCTTGTACAAGAATTGCTACACCGCCGAATTCGGCCAGTTTGGCGGCCAGCCTTTCGGCGCCATTATTGCCAACTATGAATTTGGCCCCGGATCTTCCGACGTGAAACTGTTGCAATACTGCGCCAGCGTTGCCTCTATGAGCCATGCGCCTTTCATCGCTGCGGCCGGCGCGCAGTTCTTCGGCCTGGAAGATTTTTCGAAGTTGCCCGACTTGAAAGACCTGTCGTCCATCTTTGAAATGCCGCAATACACCAAATGGAACGGCTTTCGCGAAAGTGAAGACGCGCGCAACGTGGGGTTGGTACTACCACACTTCCTGCTGCGTACCCCGTACGGTAACGACACCACCCCTTCAAAGAAATTCAACTACGAAGAAGATGTGTCGGCCGGCAGCGACGCTTTCTTATGGGGCAATGCGGCCTTTGCCTTTGCCTCGCGCCTTACCGCCAGCTTTGCCGACTACCGCTGGTGCGCCAACATTATTGGCCCGCAAGGCGGCGGCACCGTAGGCGACTTGCCCATATACAACTACGAAGCCATGGGCGAAATTCAAACCAAGATTCCTACCGAAGTGCTCATTTCGGAACGCCGGGAATTTGAATTGGCTGAGCAAGGCTTTATTGGTCTGGCCATGCGCAAGAACAGCGACAACGCGGCGTTTTTCTCTGCCAACTCGTGCCAGAAACCCAAATTCTTCGGGAATACAAAAGAAGGGAAAGAGGCCGAAACGAATTACAAACTGGGCACGCAGCTACCTTACATTTTTGTGGTTAGCCGCCTTGCCCATTACATCAAGGTTTTGCAACGTGAAAACATCGGGACCTGGAAAGAGCGCGCCGACCTTGAAGGTGAACTCAACAACTGGATCCGGCAATACGTGGCAGACATGGATGCCCCTGGGCCTGAAGTACGCAGTCGTCGTCCTTTACGCACAGCACAAATCAGCGTTGAAGACGTTGAAGGTGACCCAGGCTGGTATCGCGTATCAATGCTGGTTCGCCCTCATTTCAAATATATGGGGGCATCGTTCACGCTGTCGTTGGTTGGCAAACTGGACAAAAAATAAAGTTGAAGCAAACTTGTATCAATCGCTCGTTCAACAGGCATAAAGGAGACCGAAAATGCCCATGCCAGGTTATCTGACACTTACTGGTCAGACGCAAGGAAAGATTGAAGGTAGTTGCACCATTCAAGGCCACGAGAACACCATTCTTGTACAGGCTGTCGACCACACAATTGAAATTCCCAAGTCGATCCAAACCGGCTTACCCACCGGCAAGCGCATTCATGGTCCGCTTACCATTACCAAGGAAATCGACAAATCGTCGCCCAAGCTTTTTCAAGCCCTTACCTCGGGCGAGCAGCTTAACGACGCCAAACTTGAGTACTATCGTATTTCACCGCAAGGTAAAGAAGAGCTTTACTACACGGTAGAAATCAAAAATGCCATTATTACCTCGATGCACAAATTTGTTCCCATGTGTCTCGACCCGGCGAACAAATCTATGGGGCATATGGAAGCCGTTTCCTTCACTTACGAAACCATCATTGAAACATTCACACCCGATGGTATCGAAGCCGAGGATTCCTGGAACCAACCTAAGTCCTAAGGCCTTCAAAAAGCCGTTCGAACAAATGGTGTTCGAACGGCTTTTTATTTTTAGGCCGGCTATAACCAATTCTCAGAATAAAACAGCCGCCACCGGAGCATAGGCGTTACGAGGCGGTCGTCCTTCCGTCAACACGCAGTTACTTATCCGGAACACCCCATGCAAATTGTCGAGTTCAAATCACTGGTCGACCGTCTTAACCCGACGTGCCGCGACGCGCTTGAAAATGCCGCAGGAATTTGCCTGAATCGCACCCATTACGAAATCACGATCGAGCATATGCTGGTTCGTCTTATCGAAGATCCGCGAACCGACGCTCACTTAATACTAAAACAAGCCGGCATCGATCCAGGTCGCGCACAACGCGCGCTAGAGCAAGTGATTGAAAGCTTCAAAAGCGGCAACAGCGGTCGCCCGCAGTTCTCTGCTTTATTGCCCGACCTGTTCTCTGATGCATGGCTTATTGCCTCTGTCGATCTGTACGAAGGCACGATCCGTTCAGGCGCCTTATTCGCCGCCTTCGTTGCCCGTTCGTCGTTTTATGCCAGCGGAACCTACGCTGCGCTGCTGGCCGACCTGGATAAAAACAAAATCATCGAATTATTAGGCCAGGTTGCAAGCGCGTCGAAAGAAAACGCGGAGGCTGTGGGAATGGGGGGCGGTCAAAGTGCCGGGGGAAGCACTGATGCAACCCGGTCCGGATCCGCCATT
>NZLH01000049.1 GCA_002694155.1 Pusillimonas sp.
GTTGAGCAGGAAGAAGAGTCTGAAACGCATGGTGATGCGTCAGCCGACGAATCAGGCGGAACACAGCGTGTATCACCTACTCAGGTTTTTGAAGAGGACAAGCGTCCGTTGCGCGATTTGCCGCATGCGTCACCTTCCGTCAGAAAGTTTGCACGCGAGCTGGGTGTGAATCTTGCGCAGGTTAAAGGTTCCGGTCCGAAAAGTCGCATTCTGGCCGATGACGTGCGCCAATTCGTGAAGCAAGCTGTAGCGGGTACCGGTGCCGGAACGGGTGCTGCGTCCGGCGCGGGCGGCGGGCTTCAGGTGCTGGCCTGGCCGAAGGTGGACTTTGCCAAATTCGGGCCGGTGGAAAGTAAACCTTTATCGCGCATCAAGAAGTTATCGGGCGCCAATCTGCATCGCAACTGGGTCATGATCCCCCACGTTACGAATAACGATGAAGCCGACATCACCGACCTTGAGTCATTGCGCAAACAGCTGAATAAAGAGAACGAGAAGTCTGGTGTAAAGGTCACCATGCTGGCGTTCCTTATCAAAGCCTGCGTGGCGGCTTTGAAGAAGTTTCCCGAGTTCAACGCATCGCTTGACGGCGATAACCTGGTCTTGAAGCAGTACTACCATATTGGTTTTGCCGCTGATACACCCAATGGTTTGGTGGTGCCGGTTATTCGCGATGCCGACCAGAAAGGTATTTTGGATCTTGCGCGTGAAATGTCTGACCTGGCGGCCCAGGCGCGCGACGGCAAGTTGTCGCCGGCGCAAATGCAAGGAGGAACGTTCTCGATTTCCTCGCTGGGCGGCATTGGTGGAACAGATTTCACACCCATTATTAATGCACCCGAAGTGGCCATTCTGGGGGTCTCGCGCTCAAGTATGCAGCCGGTATGGGATGGCAGCGCATTTCAGCCGCGGTTAATGTTGCCGTTGTCGCTTTCCTTTGATCATCGCGTGATTGATGGTGCCGCCGCTGCACGCTTCAACGCGTATCTGGGGCAATTGCTGTCAGATTTCCGCCGTATCGCTTTATAAGGGCCGAATATGAGCAAGTATGAGCTGAAAGTGCCGGACATCGGCGACTTCGATGAAGTTGAGGTCATTGAAGTCTTGGTTAGTGAGGGCGATACCGTCGAGGCGGAACAGAGCTTGATCACGGTTGAATCCGACAAAGCATCCATGGAAATTCCGGCCGACAAAGGCGGCAAAGTCTTGAAGCTTCGGATCAAAGTCGGCGACAAAGTGGCCCAAGGTGTCGTTATTGCCGAAATAGAAGCGCAAGCTTCTGAGAAAACGCCGGATGCAGCCTCAAGCGCTGATGACAAAGCAGAGCAAGGTCGAGTTGATAGCAATAAAAGCAAGGTGGATTCTGAAAGTACAGCACAGAAAGCATCGTCATCATCGTCGGCCACCGCAATCGGTTCAGCAGCACCCTCCGCCAGTCAGTTCTCAGGTTCAGCCGATCTCGATTGTGATGTATTGGTTTTGGGTGCGGGGCCTGGCGGTTATTCCGCCGCTTTCCGCGCGGCCGACCTGGGCCTGAAGGTGGTGCTGGTGGAGCGTTACAACACTCTGGGCGGGGTTTGCCTGAACGTGGGTTGCATTCCTTCCAAAGCATTGTTGCATACCGCAGCGGTACTGGAAGAGGCGCAATTGCTGGCAGCACACGGCATCAAGTTTGGTAAACCCTCAATCGACCTGGATGCCTTGCGCGCTCATAAAGACGGCGTGGTTTCCAAGCTTACCAACGGCCTGGCCGGTATGGCCAAAGCAAGAAAGGTCACGGTGGTGACAGGGTCGGGGCAGTTTGTTGACCCGCATCATTTGCAGGTGGACACAAAAGACGGCGCGCAAACCATCAAGTTCGCTTCGGCCGTTATTGCCGCCGGCAGCCAGTCGGTGAAATTGCCCTTTCTACCCGACGACCCGCGGGTGGTCGACTCAACCGGTGCCCTGGAACTGGCGTCAGTACCAAAGCGCATGCTGATTGTGGGTGGTGGCATTATCGGTCTCGAGATGGGCACAGTTTATTCTGCATTGGGTGCCCGACTTGATGTCGTTGAAATGCAAACGGGCTTAATGCCGGGAGCCGATCGTGACTTGGTGAAAGTTTGGGAGAAAATGAATGCCAAACGTTTCGACCACATCATGCTCGAGACCAAAACCGTTGATGCGAAAGCAGATAAAGATGGTATTTGGGTGACCTTCGAAGGTAAAAATGCACCTTCCGAACCCCAATGTTACGACCTTGTGCTTCAGGCCGTTGGCCGTGCGCCGAACGGCGGTCGTATCGGTGCCGAACACGCCGGTGTGCAGGTAACCGAGCGTGGCTTCATTGAGGTTGACCGTCAGATGCGTACCAATGTGTCCCATATTCACGCCATTGGCGACATTGTGGGGCAACCTATGTTGGCGCATAAGGCAGTGCACGAAGGACACGTGGCGGCCGAAGTAATAGCAGGCAAAAAGAGCTTCTTTGATGCACGTGTTATTCCGTCGGTTGCCTATACCGACCCCGAAATTGCCTGGGTAGGGATCACAGAGGACGAGGCCCGCAAGGAAGGCGTTAAAGTGGATAAAGGGCTGTTTCCCTGGGCTGCATCGGGACGAGCCATTGCAAATGGCCGCGACGAAGGCTTTACCAAGTTGCTGTTTGATGCCGAAACCGGGCGTATTCTGGGTGGCGGTATCGTCGGTACGCATGCGGGCGACCTTATCGGCGAGGTGGCTTTGGCCATTGAAATGGGTGCTGATGCGGTCGACATCGGCAAAACGATTCATCCGCATCCTACGTTAGGTGAGTCAATCGGCATGGCGGCGGAAGTCGCGCATGGCAGTTGTACCGACTTACCCCCGCAAAGAAAGAAATAAAGCAATCGCATCATGTCTTCTTCTTTAACTGCAGCCAGTCCTTTACAGGACTGGCTGATGCATCTTGAAACCGCTCATCCGAAGAAAATCGATCTTGGGCTGTCACGCATTACCACGGTGGCCCAGCGACTTGGGGTTGATACTTTACCTTGTGTAACCATTACGGTAGGTGGCACTAACGGAAAAGGTTCTACATGTGCCATGCTTGAGGCCATTTTGTTAGCCGCGGGTTATAAGGTTGGGTTGTATACCTCGCCCCATTTAATCGATTTCAACGAGCGTATCAGGGTCAATGGCAATATCGCAGACGACGCTCAAATTGTGCAGCAGTTTGCCCGCATTGAAGCTGCGCGAGCCGAGGTGTCGCTAAGTTACTTCGAGTTCGCAACCCTGGCGGCGTTACTAACGTTTGCCGATCAGAATGTTGACGTTGCCATTCTTGAAGTTGGGTTGGGCGGCCGGCTTGATGCCGTGAATATGCTGGATGCCGATTGCGCAGTTGTGACCAGCATTGATTTGGACCACATGCAGTGGCTGGGCGATACGCGAGAACAGATCGGGCTTGAGAAAGCCCATATTTTCCGCGCAGGGCGTCCGGCTATTTGTGCCGACCCGGTGCCACCACAAACGCTTGTAGATCATGCCGAATCAATTGGCGCCGACCTTTGGTTATTTGGGCGCGATTTTAATTATTCCGGCGATCGACAGCAGTGGGCTTATGGCGGCCGCGATAAGCGGCGTCCCGGTCTGGCCTATCCGGCATTGCGAGGGGCGAACCAGCTTTTGAATGCCAGCGCGGCATTGGCCGTTATTGAAGCATTACATCCGCGCCTGGCGGTTCCGCAACAGGCTATTCGTATTGGCCTGGCGCAAGTTTCTTTGCCGGGCCGCATGCAAATTCTGCCGGGTTCGCCGGTGGTGGTGCTTGACGTTGCCCATAATCCGCATGCGGCTGCAGTATTGGCGCAGAACCTCGATAACATGCCGTTTTATCCTTATACCCATGCGGTTGTGGGCATGTTCAAAGATAAAAATGTGGAAGCAACACTGCAAAAGCTTTCCGACAAAATCGACCATTGGTATTGTGCCGATATTGATGGGCCTCGCGCCGCACCCGGCGCTGAATTAGCCGAAATCGTAAAGAATCTGACAGCGTCGCGGCCTGCCGATGAGCCCATTACTACGACTGTTTTCAGCGATCCGGTAGCGGCGTTCAAAGTTGCGCAAGCCCGGGCGGCAGACAATGATAGAATTCTTGTGTTCGGGTCATTTCACACTGTTGGCCCAATATTGAAAGAACTCGGTCGAAAAGCGTATTAACAAAGGTTTTTCACCGCTTTTACCGCTTGGCCAATCAGGGTTGTTACATGGGTTTATTTTCTCGTGATTCAGGGTCGGGTACCGACCGCCGCAAGTCAGGCCGTTCTACGGACCCGCAGGCCAGCGAGTTGCGTGTTCGGGCGCGCCGGCGTTTGGTTGGAGCTCTGGTGCTGGTGGTTGCGGCGGTTATTGTGGTGCCGATGCTTATCGACACCAATCCCCCGGCAAATGAAACCGTGCAACCCATTGTGTTACCCCCGGTTGCTTCGTCTTCACAAACGCAGCTTGCCGCAACCGATAACACCGGCTCAATTACAATTGAACAGGTCGATATTCCTTCGCCATCTAATGAATCTGATGGCGGCACTACACAGCCACCAGAGTCTCAAGCAGCCTCATCTGCAGCATCGTCTGAAAACGATGCGCGCTCATCCTCGGCAACTGAATCGGCCCAGTCAACCAACACCCCGGAACCTCAGGAACGCAAACCCGAAGCTGCCAACGCCGATCCGCCTGCTGCTAAGAAGCCTTCCGACAACCAAACAACCGCGCCATCCTCGCCAGAGGCCCGTTCCGACGACGGCGCTGTAGCTCTGGCATTGCTTGAAGGGCGGCAACCGCCAGGCGGGCAAAGCACCCAGGCTACGCAAGAAGAAAGCGGCAACTTCGTTTTACAAATCGCCGCTTACACAACAGAGCAAGATGCCAATGCCCGTCGAGACAAACTTTTTGAGGCGGGAGTTTCCAATGCCTTTGTCGAGCGGGCAACGTCGGCAGGCAAACCCACTTACCGGCTCCGTGTTGGGCCTTTCCCCTCTAAAGAGGCCGCCCAGGCCGCGCAAACGCGTTTGCGTGCGCTGGGTTACGACAACGGCTTTATTTCCAGCAAGTGACCAGTTTCGACTACATCCTGCTCGCTATTCTAGGGGTCTCAGCCGGCCTGGGGCTAATGCGCGGTTTGGTTAAAGAATTACTGTCGCTTATTGCCTACCTGGCCGCATTCATTGCAGCTGTTTGGTGGGGCCCCAGGGTTTCGGTGTGGCTGTCACCCTATCTTGAAAATGACCTTCTTCGTACTGCGGTGGCTTATGCCGCAGTTTTTATCATTGTGTTGCTATTGGTAGGTTTAGTAAACATTACCTTGGCCACGTTTATCAAGAAAACGGGGCTGACCCCAGCCGATCACGGCTTAGGCGGGTTATTTGGCTTATGTCGGGGTGTCATTATTGTGCTGGTTTTGGTTGCGCTTGGGGGATATACCGACCTTCCGCGCGAGCCATGGTGGCGCGACGCGCGTTTTGCGCCGCTTGCAGTCCAGGGTGTGCAGACCGTCAAGCAGGTGCTTCCGCCGTCGTTAGGGTCCTGGTTGCCTTATTAAGTTGTTTTTTCGGGAATTGAAAGTATGTGTGGAGTAGTAGGGATTGTTGGCCGCAATCCGGTTAACCAAACCATTTACGATAGTTTGCTGCTTTTGCAGCATCGGGGCCAAGATGCCGCGGGTATCGCCACATCGTACGACCAATTTTTCAGCATGTACAAAGCACATGGGTTGGTTCGCGATGTGTTTCGTACGCGTAACATGCGCTCATTGCCAGGTAATAGTGGCGTTGGGCAGGTACGTTATCCTACGGCCGGTTCCAGCGACAGCGTAGATGAAGCGCAACCCTTTTATGTGAATGCGCCTTTTGGTATTACCTTTGTTCATAACGGCAACCTAACCAACTGGCGCGAGTTACGTGAAGAATTGTTCCGTATCGACCGGCGTCATATTAATACCAACTCCGACTCTGAAGTATTGCTGAATATCTTCGCACACGAGCTACAACGCGCCTCAACAGGTGTGTCGCTTGATGAGTCTGCCGTGTTCGACGCTGTAGCAGCTGTACACCGGCGCACGCGCGGTGCTTATGCCGTTATCGCCCAAATAGCCAGCTTTGGTATGGTGGCGTTTCGCGATCCGTTCGGCATTCGGCCTTTATGTTTGGGTAGTCAGGAAACCGACCAGGGGGTGGAATGGATGATTGCATCCGAGTCGGTTGCACTAACCGGTTGTGGTTTTACTTTCGTACGCGATGTACAGCCAGGCGAAGCCATTATTATCGACGAAGAGGGTAACCTTAGCAGCCGCCAGTGTGCTGAAGCGCCGCGTTTAACGCCTTGCTTATTCGAGTATGTATATTTTGCGCGGCCAGATTCTTTAATGGACGGGGTTTCCATATACGATGCGCGCCTGCATATGGGCGAGTACCTGGCCGACAACGTGGCTAAGTCATTACGTTTGGGCGAAATTGACGTTGTTATGCCAATTCCCGATTCATCCCGGCCTTCAGCCATGCAATTGGCGGCTCGCCTGAACTTGAATTATCGTGAAGGGTTCATCAAGAATCGCTACGTGGGCCGAACATTTATTATGCCCGGACAGGCTGTACGCAAGAAGTCGGTACGCCAGAAACTAAGTGCCATCGATATGGAATTCAAGGGCAAGAACGTGCTGCTTGTCGATGATTCCATTGTGCGCGGTACTACCAGCCGCCAAATTGTTGATATGGCCCGTGAAGCGGGTGCTAACAAAGTGTTCTTTGCCTCTGCTGCGCCGCCAGTACGCTTCCCAAATGTGTACGGTATCGACATGCCAACCCAGTCTGAACTTATTGCATTCGAGCGTGAGCCGCATGAAGTGGCGCGCGAGATTGGAGCGAATGGGCTGGTTTATCAAGAGCTGTCTGATTTGCAACGTAGTTTACGAGACTTGAATCCGGCAATGGCCCAGTTCGAGTCTTCTTGCTTCAACGGCGAATATATTACGGGTGATGTCGATGCCGCTTACCTTGATCGTTTAAGCCAAACACGCGGCACAGCCGCATTGGCACATGCCAGCTTAAATACCGGCGCCGACGATCGTTAGCGTTAGTAAAGTTAGCATTTATGTTCAAAAGCCGGGTTTCCCGGCTTTTTTCATGCTCAATAAAGTTGTTGACTTGGTTTTCCTTGTTAAGTTAAATTATGAACATATTGTTCATTTTTGTTCATAAAAGGGAAAAGCATGGCAAAGCGAATTGGTATCTCGGGAGGGGGAATTGGTGGCCTGGCGACAGCCATTGCATTACAGCAGGCAGGAAAGGATGTTGTGGTGTTCGAGCAGGCCAGACAGTTTTCGCGCGTTGGGGCCGACATTAACCTTACGCCCAACGCAGTTCGGGCCATGGATGGGCTTGGCAAAGGGGTAGGGCAGGCTTTACGCAAAACAGCTGCCCGTCCGCGTTATAGAATTAGTCGAGACGGTTATACGGGCGAGGAAACTTCCCGCATTGAAATGGCCGAAGCTGCCCAAGAAAAATACGGTGCACCACAGTTAACTTTGCACCGTGCCGACGTCATGTCTGCGCTTGAAGAAGGCGTACAACCGGATACCGTTCAATTAGGTCGAAAAGTTGCGCGCATCGACGACACGGCCGATGCTGTAACCGTACATTTTGAGGATGGCAGCCAAGAGCAGGTTGATGTCTTGATCGGTGCTGACGGTATTCACTCTACGGTAAGAACCGCTATGTTCGGGCCCGAGCAACCCGAGTTCACCGGCGTGGTCGCTTATCGTGCGGTCGTGCCAGTTGAAAAGCTAGGCAGCCTGCCTAACTTGGATAGTTTCACCAAGTGGTGGGGCAAGCAGCCCGAAGTGCAAATCGTCTCTTTCCCATTGAATCAGGGTAAAGATTTATTTATTTTTGCCACGACACCCCAAGAAGGCTGGCATTTGGAGTCTTGGACCGCTCCCGGTGAAGTTAACGAGCTACGCTCGCACTACAAGGATTTTCATCCTGAGGCCAGGGCCTTGCTAGACGCGTGTGACTCGGTGTTGAAATCAGCGCTTTATGTGCGAGACCCACTACCCGAATGGTATAAGGGGCGCCTGGTTTTATTGGGCGATGCGTGTCACCCCATGATGCCATTTATGGCGCAAGGGGCAGGGCAAGCTATTGAAGATGCGGTTGTGCTGGCACGCTGTTTAAGTTCGGAAAGCCTTGTTGACCACACCCAGGCATTCAAAGCATATCAACATGCGCGACACGATCGCACTGCGGAAATACAAATTGCTTCGCGTGGAAATAATTGGCTTAAATCGGGCACCAACGCCGACTGGGTTTACGGTTATGATGCGTGGTCGGTGCAGTTAGGTTAAACATAATGACGAAAGACTTGGCACAACGTGCGGGCCCACCAGGTGCAGAATCGGGGTCGCTGGTAACCCCCATGGTGCGGGGGTTACGTTTACTAGAGTATATTGCCCAGGGTGGAAGCACGGGTAATTTAAGCGAAGTGGGCCGGTTGATTGATGTAAACCGGGTAACGGTCACGCGTTTGCTGGTTACGCTAGAACAAGAAGGCATGATTGAACGCCTGCCATCGGGCGGGCATCGGGTTAGCTTGCGCTTTTTGGCGCTGTCGGCAACTGCATTGGGTAATAACGAGTTCATGACCGTTGTTCGCCGTTATGCACAGTTATTGTGTCAGTCTTTAGGCGTATCGGTTTATTACACTGTGCTGGATGACACCAATATGGTGTATTTATTGCGCGAAATGCCACCCAGTGGGCTAATTAGTCACGTTACGCTTGGTAGTCGTGTGCCGGCCTGGCAAATAGCTCCTGGAAAGGCGGTGTTGGCAAATTACTCGAACGACACACTGAAAGCCATGTTTGGGCCTGGTTCGATACAGCCCGTTCCGCAGTTTGAAAACTGGTTGCAGGACATTACCCATGTTCGCGAAAAGGGCTATGCCTGGAGCCTGTCGGGGCTTGAACAAGGAATTAATGCCTGTGCTGCAGCTATTATTGGTGCTGATGACAAAGCGATGGGTGCATTAAGTGTGGTAGGGCCCGAGCGCATTTTCAATGATGATGAAACGTTAGCAGAACGCGTCCAAGCTGCGGTGTGTGAAGCGACTAAGGCGCTGTCGAAAATAAGACAATGTGATGGTGCTGCCTGAACATTGCCTTGCCCAATTATGGCTTGGTTTATGCGCCGCTGTAATTCAGTGACAGTGACAACGAACGTGCCGCATTTTTTACCTTATCAATAAGTTGCTCGCGTTCAATTTCCGGTATTCGCAAATTGGGAACGGTTAAGCCCAAGGCAGCCGCAACTACGCCAGATTCGTCGTGTACAGGCGCTGCAATGGTTGAAATATTGGTTTCAAAAAAACCTTCTTCCATCACATATCCCCGGGCCTTGTCTTTTTGAAGCAAGGTGTAAAGGTCTTGTGTTGTGGCCGGTGTGTTGGGGCCGTGCGCCTGAAGCTTTTCTTCTGGGTAAAGCGCTTGCAGTTGTTCGAAACTGTGGTGGCTTAACAATACACGCCCCAGCACGGTGGCGTGGGCGGGAAGCCGCGTGCCAATATGCACTGAACTGCTGAAGACCGATGCCGGCGCCACTTTTTGAATATAGACAATATCACGCCGATCACGAATAACCAGGTTAGATGAATAACCGGTTTCATCGCGCAAGCGTTCCAGAACAGGACGGCTTAGCTCAGTAATAGACAAAGAGGCCAGATACTCGAAACCCAGTCGTAGTACCGCGGTACCTAATTGGTAGTCGCGCCCATTATTCAGCCTTTCAACGAACCCCAGATTTTCCAGCGTAACCAGTAGCCGAAAGATAGTCGTGCGGGGTACTTTCAGACGACGCGCCAGTTCAGGCGCCGTAAGCGTAGGCGTTTGGCGGGAAAACTCGCTAAGTATGCGCAAGCCGCGCTCAAGGCCGGGCACTGCATATTTCTCTGTCTCTTTCGCCGCCATGTTTAGTACAAATATTCCTTATAAGACATTAGCTGGTGTGGGCCTGCCTTAGGTCTATATCAAGCCGGGCAAACGCATCGATTTCTATGCTCAACCCTGGAAACGCAAATGCGCTGACTTCTACCAGGGTAGAGCACGGAAAAATACCAGTGAAATACTGTTTTCGCAACTGGGAAACGATGATTTTATCTTCTGCGTTCGTAAGATAAATAACCAGCTTGTAGATGTTGTGCAAATCGCCCCCGGCTGCCTGTAGCATGGCGCGAATCCGTTCCATAATACGCGTGCCTTGATCATGCGTACTTAAGGTTTCGCCCTGGTCGTTCACCACCGGGTTGGCGGTGACGCCCGACATCACCACTTCCGAACCAATCACCAGGCAGTTCGACCAGGTTGCATTGGGGGGCTCGGGAACAGACGGCACCTTAACGTGCAGCACGTTCCCATTTTGATTTGGCGACATGGC
Source organism: Pusillimonas sp. (assembly GCA_002694155.1). GTDB lineage: Bacteria > Pseudomonadota > Gammaproteobacteria > Burkholderiales > Burkholderiaceae_B > Neopusillimonas. The sequence continues at coordinate 10,446 of NZLH01000049.1, forward strand.
CATTACAGAACACCCCGATTCAACTGATCGGTGGCCAGTTTGCGTAATTGACGGCGTGCACGGGTGACACCGACGTCGTGCTGATAAAGGTGTTCACGCTGGTTGGCGTCAGGCTCCATTTGTTCAAGAACGACGCGGTCTTGCTCCAGAACTGCCCAATGACGCGCCTCTAGACGATTTTTGTAAAGGAAACGCCATGCGTCGCGTTGCCAGCCTTCGACCTTACGAACACGCCAATGGAATACAGCCGTGATATCGGGGGAAATGGGGGTATAGCAGCCAACAATACCGAAATTGCCGCCAGGACCACCGGTTTTAGGATAAGGAATTTCCAGTCGCAACCAAATCAGGCCAGTATCGGCCCATTCCGACCAATCGAAGTTAACGTCGCGTTGACCGGCTTTTTCAAAGATAAAGCCTGTGTCGGTATCGCGAAGCTGGAATTCAGCCGAGCGCGCGCCCACCGACATGCTATGCGATTGCTTGTGCAGATAGGTACCGTGCATTGGGTCCATCACGTTATCTATAACGTAACGATAGCCACCGCGCCATTCTGTATAGCACAAGAATGAGGAGTATTCATCGGACGTAAGCTGTTCGGGCAACACCAAGGGTGGTGGCTCGTCGATATTTTCCGACGAGTTATACATAAAAATGGCGCCATTGCTTTCTTGTACGTGGAAAGCACGGGTGGGGCGCGAGCCTTCCAGTTTGCAGCCCGGGTTGCCGGGGACCGACACAACCGTGCCGTCGCACTTAACTTCTACGCCATGGTAGCCACAGGCAATTTTGTTGCCTAAAGGAATGCCGAATGACAAAGGCGCACCACGGTGCGGGCAGTGGTCTTCAAGGCAATGCACATTGTTTTCGGCATCGCGCCACAGCACAAGCTTGTGGCCCAGACGACGCAGTGACACGGGCGTATCTTTTACGAAATGAGATGGGCAGATGGCGTGCCAGTAATCTTTCAGACCATCGGTAAGAATTTTCTCGACCTGCGCTTCGGTTTCAGCGCGATTTGCAGTTGCTGTACTCATGGAATGTCCTATTAATCTCGTTTAGTCGTTGGCGAGACGATTCAACTCTGCAGCCAGATTCTCGGTAGTCCAGGTATCGGCTGTTTGAGGCTGGGGGCCTTGTTCGTTCAAGAAAGAGACCAGCGCGTCTAGTTCGGTAATGCCGGAACCAAAGGCGCGTTCTATGGTGTCGCCCAATAAGTTCTCGTAGGCGGTGGGTTCATGGGTGCGAGCTTGATGAGGCTCGAGATAACATGGGGTGAGGTAGCGATCTTGCATTATTGGCCTCCGTTACGTACGCGTTCTTTGATTCGTTCGCGCACAGGGATAAAGTCGTAGGTAGGAAAACATTCGGTGGTAAAGACGCCCCAGGCCGAGCGTTCGAGCTCAACATTGACAACCGGGAGCAAATGGGGTGGAACACGCAAGGTGACAATTTGCCCAAACCCCATAGCGACAGTCCAGGAAACCACTTCAACCCCTTCGGGTGGAAAGCGGTCCCACCATTCTGCTGCTTTAAGCTTGCTTTGAATGGTGTCCAGGTTTTGGGACTGGTCGTGCTTAAGGAATACGGTAAGTAATGTGGTGTCTGACGCCATGCCGGCTCCGTTGTACGGGTAACACGCTAATAAGGTTTGCGCTAGAATGACAAACCGTTGTTGTGTTCCATATATTAAACATCGTTTTACATAAGGTTAGTTTAGGGGTGGCTAGAACAACGATCCATAAGTAAAAACCCTAGGTTCGGCTAATCGATTAATAGTAACTTATTGAAATATTGGAATTTTAAATATTTATTTTGATGGCCACATATCTTTTGTATTGTTGATTTTTATCAATTCGAAAAGTTAATCAAGGGTTATCCCTAATATATTCTGATCTTGCAAGCAGATAAAGTTTGTTTAAAGTGCAAAACATCAGTTCATATATAAAACACCGTTAAGGGGCGTACCGCTCATGGTAGAAATTGAATTTCGCGATGTCACCAAGTCGTTTATCGACCGCCAGACATCCAAACCTATCACCGCCGTTACCGATGTCTCCCTATCAATTAAGAAAGGGGAAGTGGTTTCTTTAATTGGTCCATCGGGTTGCGGCAAAAGTACCTTGCTAAACATGGGGTCAGGCCTATATCAACCCACAGAAGGCGAGGTTTATGTTGGTGGCAAACTGGTTACCAAGCCTGTACGTGAAGTGGCATTTATGCTTCAGAAAGACTTGTTAATGCAATGGCGCACTATTGAAGATAACGTGGCGTTGGGCCTGGAAATTGCAGGGGTCGGCAAGTCAGAGCGCATGAAAGTGGCACACGAACTGCTTTACAAGTGCCACTTGAAAGGTTTCGAGAAACATTACCCTTATCAGTTGTCTGGCGGCATGCGTCAACGTGCTGCGTTAGCCCGTACATTGGCGGTTGACCCACACGTGATGCTGCTCGATGAACCTTTTTCTGCGCTCGACGCGCAAACAAAAATGGTGCTTCAACAAGACCTTGCGCAAATGCTTTACGAGAAAGAGCGCACCGCCTTGTTTATTACGCACGACTTGGTTGAAGCCATTGCCTTGTCCGACCGGTTGCTGGTAATGAGCGAACGGCCCGGCACCATTATTGAGGAAATTGTTATCGATCTTCCGCTGCGCGAGAATCCACTCGAGCGGCGCAAGCTACCCGAAGTTGGGCCCTTGCAGGGGCGCTTAATGGACCTGCTGAAAATTGGCAAAGAAGAATTGGCTCATTAAGCAATCAGGTGGTACCCGTTGTTCCTTTTTTGAAATTCCGACACTTACTACGATCCGGAGGACATAATGAAAAAACTACTCGCCATTACCGCGCTGGGCGCATGTTCGCTTTTCTCTACAACCGCCGCGTTGGCAGCTGAAGCAGGTAAAGATCTGCAAAAGGTAACGTATTTGCTGCCTGCACCTAAAACGCTTCCCGCGTTTGCGCCTTGGCTGATCGCTCAGCATCAGGGTTATTTCGCCGACGAGGGGCTTGAAGTTGAGTTCGTGACTGGTAAAGGTGGTGTTGACGTTGCCAAGCAAGTGGGTGCCGGCAACGCCGTTATCGGCGGCGCCATTGGTGACACGTCTATTATTGTGCGTGCCAACGGTGTGCCCGTTAAGTCTGTAGCCGTATTGGGCGCAGGCTCGTTAACGCTGATTGCTTCTCATGCCGATAAGCCGGTAAACAAGCCCGCTGAATTGAAAGGCAAAGTGATCTCGGTTATGGCCTATACCGACACCACTTACTACTCTTTGCTGGGTACGATGCGTAAAGCTGGGTTGTCGCGCGATGATGCCGATATTCAGGCCGCCGGCCCCGCTGGTGTATGGCAATTATTTGCATCCGGAAAGTCGGAAGTGATGGCGGGTGTGCCCGACTGGGTTGTAAGCGCACGCGCTGCCGGAACCAAAGTTCATATTATGCCGCGCGAAGAGGGTTTCAACAGTATGGCCCAGGCTATTCTGGCCTCTGATGAAGCAATCAAGAACAACCCTGAACTCATTCAGAAAATGGTCCGTGCCACGCTGAAAGGCATGACGCTGATCATGAACGAAACCGATAAGGCCGTT
>NZLH01000050.1 GCA_002694155.1 Pusillimonas sp.
GGGCGCCTACCTGCATTGCGCAACCGACTGGGAACATTACGCCGAACAAATGTTGGAGGTGTTATCGGGCGAACCGACGCTACAGAACACAGCCCAAGCGTATGCGCCGCGGCCCGACTACCGCCCGCTAACCAAGTTTGAAAACCGGGGGCTGAAACTGGGCCACGGTGTGTGGGACCTCATTTTCAAGCGCAAGTAAACACGCAATTCAACACTTATGAAGATCACTTTGAACGGCGAGCCAACGCCACTGAATAATGTACAAACTGTCGCCGACCTGATTCGCCACATGGGCTGGGAAGGCAAGCGCATTGCGGTTGAACGCAATGGCGAAATCGTGCCCAAAAGCCAGCACGCCCAAGAGGCGCTGGCCGATGGCGATGAAATTGAAATTGTTGTGGCAGTAGGTGGCGGCTGACGCTTAACGGAACGGAAAGCCCCCGCCACCGCCGCCACGGCCCATACCTTTCATACCGCCCATGGCGCGCATCATTTTGCTCATGCCGCCTTTTTTCATTTGCTTCATCATGCCTTGCATTTGGTCGAACTGCGACAGCAGTCGATTCACTTCCTGAACCGACACGCCCGAGCCGGCTGCAATACGGCGCTTGCGCGACGCTTTTAGCAATTCAGGCTTGGACCGCTCTTGCGGCGTCATGGCATTCAAGATGCCTTCGGTTCGGCGCATTTGCTTTTCCGCCTGCCCTCCTTGCAACTGGCTGGCGGCCGAGGCGAATTGGGCCGGCAACTTTTCCAGCATGGAACTCATGCTGCCCATTTTCTTCACTTGCTGAAGCTGATCGCGAAAATCATTCAAATCGAACTTGCTGCCCGACTTGAGTTTCCCTGCCAGCTTCTGCGCTTCGGCTACATCAATATTCTTTTGCGCCTGCTCAACCAGCGAAACAATGTCGCCCATGCCCAGCACGCGCTGTGCCATCCGTTCCGGATGAAACGGTTCCAGGCCATCCAACTTTTCCGACACCCCCACAAACTTCAGGGGTTTGCCGGTAACATGGCGTACCGATAACGCCGCACCGCCACGGGCATCGCCATCGAGCTTGGTTAGCACCACGCCGGTAAGTGGCAAGGTTTCACCGAACGCCTTGGCCACGTTTACGGCATCCTGCCCTTGCATGGCATCCACCACGAACAAGGTTTCAATGGGCTGCAGCAAATCGTGCAACGCGCGAATCTCGCGCATCATGTCTTCATCAATACCCAGGCGCCCGGCCGTATCGACGATAAGCACTTCATAGTGATGACGCTTGGCGTGATCCAGCGCCGCACGGGCAATGTCTTCGGGTTTCTGGTCGCCGCTGGAGGGGAAGAAATCGACCCCGGCCTGCGCGGCAACCGTTTTCAACTGGTCGATAGCGGCCGGACGATAAACGTCGGCACTGACCACCAGCACTTTCTTCTTGCCGGTTTTNCGGCCCTTGGCGGTATGCCCGCCTTCATGCAGCCACTTCGACAANTTCGCCGTGGTNGTGGTTTTACCGGAACCCTGCAGGCCCGCCATAAGAATAATGGCCGGCGGCTGNGTGGCCAGCGAGAGCTCATTGGCATGCTCTTCCTGATCGCCCCCCATGAGCGCGGTGAGTTCTTTATGAACCACCCCTACCAAGGCTTGACCCGGATTCAGGCTGTCGGCCACCTCGGTGCCCAAGGCTTGTTCCTTGACCCGGGCAATGAAATCGCGCACCACGGGCAAGGACACATCGGCCTCTAAAAGGGCCATGCGCACTTCACGCAGCATATCCTGGGTGTTGGCTTCGGTAAGCCGCGCCTCGCCCTTCATGGTTTTCACAACACGGGACAACCGTTGCGTAAGATTTTCTAGCATGACAATGATTTCGTTAAAACTGGTTTAGTATCTGGTGATACCGTCTAAAATGACTAAGTACAACATTCATGACCGAATAAGGCATTATGCCTTACACCTTAATCCATTATTGCGGGAAGTATGTCTGAAGGCATTGTATTGCACTCATTGGCCGCCCTGGCNTACGCACTGTTGGCCCTGGGGCTGTGGCGCTCGCTTGCCAAAGGCCAGAACACACTGAAAATGGGCATGGCCGGCCGGGCCGGCTTATTAGGCGCCCTGGCGCTGCACGGCGCCGCCCTGTACCAAACCGTACTGCCGCCCAACGGCCTTTACCTGGGCTGGGCCCTGGCCCTGTCGGCCGCCATTTGGCTGGGCATGCTGATATTCTGGCTGGAAAGCTTTGTCATCAATATTGATGGACTCCTGCTTATTTTACTCCCGGCCAGTGTCATTGCCACGGTTCTGGCGGCTATTTATCCTTGGGGCCACCTGGTGGCCCACGCCAGCAGCGAGCTCTTGCGCGTACACCTGCTCATTGCCCTGATGGCGTATGGGCTGGTAACCGTGGCTGCCCTGCAAGCCATTCTAATGGCCATGCTGCATGGTTATTTACACCGCCCCGTGGAGCAGGTTGAAAAAAGCTCGTTGGTGGCCCACGCGCTTGATTGCATGCCGCCGTTACTGGTTCAGGAAAGATTGCTGTTTCGCCTGATCTGGATCAGTTTCATCGCGCTCACACTCACGCTCATTACCGGTACCATGGTGTCGCTAAGCTTGTTGGGTATTCTGGTTCCGTTTGATCACAAAACCATTTTNACNNTNTTGTCGTGGCTCACTTTNGCCGGNCTTNCTNATNGGNCGNTACGCACGTGGCTGGCGCGGCCGCCAGGCCCTGCGCTGGACACTGGCCGGCTTTGCTTTCATGGTGCTTGCCTACACGGGAAGCCGCTTCGTGATTGACGTTATTTTGCATCGAGGTTGAATTGGGTAAGCTGATATTCTGGATTCTTGTTATTTTGGCCGGGCTTATCGCGGTACGCCTGATTGCCCGCCACAACGAACGGCAAAACGCGCCCAGGCAGGCGCCCAAAAGCCAGGCGGGCAAAGCGGCCAAAGAAAAGCAATCGCTTGGGGCCGACGAACCCGAAGCCATGGTGCGCTGCGCCCACTGCGGCATTCACATGCCCCGTTCGGAAGCGGTGCTGTCTGATGGAAAAACATGGTGCAGCCCGGAACACGCCAAGCTGGGAGTACGCCAATGATGGGACTCATGCTAGACCGACACGGCTGGCTGAAACCCCATGGGCAAGTACAATGCCGCCCTTCGCCCAATTACGACAAGCGCCCGGCAGGGGTTGACCCCACCTTGCTGGTGCTACATAACATTAGCCTGCCGCCGGGCCAGTTCGGCAAAAAGCATATTGTGGATTTTTTCCTGAACCGGCTCAATTGCAAGCACCACCCGTGGTTCGAAAACATCCGCAGCCTGAAGGTATCGGCCCACTTTTTGATTGACCGCGAAGGCACCATTACCCAGTTCGTTTCAACCCGGCACCGGGCCTGGCATGCGGGGGTGTCATCGTTCAACGGCCGCGAAAAGTGCAATGACTTTTCCATTGGCATTGAATTGGAAGGCACCGACACCCAGCCCTACACCGACGAACAATATTACGCCCTGAAACGGCTTACCCAGGTGATACGTGCACGCCACACCCTAAAGGCAGTACGCGGCCACGAACACATTGCCCCAGGCCGGAAAACCGACCCGGGGCCTGCTTTTAAATGGCGCCGCTATGCGCGCGAAGGGCAATGGCTTTTGCGCCAATTGCCCCAACCCTGAAACAGCTGAATCAGCCTTTCAGCAGCAACGCATTCAGCCGCTTCACAAAGCCGGCGGCATCTTTCAAATGCGCGCCTTCAGCCAGCATGGCCTGATCCAGCAACACCTGCGCCCAGTCGCCGAAGTCGTCGTCAGACGCATCTTTCACCCGACCCAGCAACGGATGCTCGGGGTTGATTTCCAGAATTGGCTTCACTTCGGGCGCTTCCTGGCCGGCCGCCTGCAACATACGCAGAATATGCGGGCTTAACTCGTTGGAGTCCACCACCACGCAAGCCGGTGAATCCACCAAACGCGCCGTGGCACGCACTTCCTTCACCTTGTCGTCCAGCGCCTTTTGCAAACGCTCGATCAAAGGCTTGCTTTGCTCGGCCACTTCTTCCTGGCGCTTTTTCTCGTCTTCATCGGCCAACTGCTCAAGGTCTAACCCACCCTTGGCAATGGACACCAGCGACTTGCCGTCGAATTCACGCAGGAAAGACAACATCCACTCGTCGACCCGGTCGGACATCAAGAGAACCTCGATACCCTTCTTGCGGAAAATTTCCAGGTGCGGGCTATTCGAAGCCGCCGCATGCGACTCGGCCGTGACATAGTAGATTTTGTCTTGCCCTTCCTTCATGCGCGACACATAATCGGCCAACGACACAGTTTGGTTGGCCGAATTGTCGTGCGTGGACGCAAAACGCAGCAACTTGGCAATGCGTTCCTGGTTTGCCACATCTTCACCTGCGCCCTCTTTCAATACCTGGCCGAACTGCTCCCAGAAAACTTTGTAATCGTCGGGCTTGTTTTCAGCCATGTCTTCCAGCAGCATCAGAATGCGCTTGGTTGACCCTTCGCGAATGGAACGNACATCGCGGCTTTCCTGCAGAATTTCACGCGACACATTCAGCGGNAAATCGGCCGAATCGATNACNCCGCGCACGAANCGCAGGTAGGTGGGCANNANCTGGTCGGCGTCGTCCATAATGAACACGCGCTTCACATACAGCTTCACACCCCGGCGGCCATCGCGGTCCCACAGGTCGAACGGCGCGCGCTTGGGCACGAACAGCAACTGCGTGTACTCGCTGCGCCCTTCCACCCGGTTGTGTGTCCAGGCCANNGGGTCTTCAAAATCGTGCGAAACGTGCTTGTAGAACTCTTTGTACTGCTCGTCGGTAATCTCATTCTTGGCGCGCGTCCACAACGCATTGGCCTGATTCACCGTTTCCCATTCCGTGGTTTTCACCTGGGCCGACTTTTCTTCGCTCCACTCTTCCTTGAGCATTTGAATCGGCAACGAGATGTGGTCGGAATAACGGCGCAGAATCTCGCGCAACTTCCAGCCGCTTAGGAACTCGTCTTCCTCTTCACGCAAATGCAGGGTTACCGACGTACCGCGATCGGCCTTTTCCACCTGTGTGACGGAAAACTCGCCCTGGCCGTCGGATTCCCACAACACGGCCTCGGTTTCGGAAGCATCGGCCCGGCGGCTGAGCACCGACACCTTGTCGGCCACAATAAAGGAAGAATAAAAGCCCACCCCAAACTGGCCGATAAGGTTGGCGTCTTTCTGCTTGTCGCCCGTTAACTGCGCGAAAAACTCTTTCGTACCCGAACGGGCAATTGTGCCCAGGTTCTGCACCGCATCTTCGCGCGACAGGCCAATGCCGTTGTCGGAAATGGTGACCGTGCGCTTGTCGGCGTCGTACTCCACGCGAATGCGCAAATCGGCATCGCCCTGCATCAGTTCAGGGTTGTCGATTGCCTGGAAACGCAGCTTGTCGCAGGCGTCGGACGCGTTCGAGACCAGCTCGCGCAGGAAAATTTCCTTGTTGCTGTACAGGGAGTGAATCATCAGGTGAAGCAACTGTTTTACTTCAGCCTGAAAGCCCAGGGTTTCGGAAGGCGCAGTATTCGAATCGGTTTGCGTCATTTTTTGCCACATTTGGTTAGTTAGTGAAAAAGGCGCACGCAACTACACGCGTGGCCGCCATCGCATGGGAGGGTAAATGGGGGTGGTTGGGGGAAATTCAATAGGGGGAAATGGGGGTGTTGATGGGGCGTGACTGGCTGGGTTGAGTGCCGATTGACGGGGGCCGGAACGGCGTTAAGGGGTGCGCGTGCAAAGTTTTTGCAGAACACGTATAATTTTGCCTTTCTTGCCACGGTATGTATTCTTCATACCGACCCACTTCGAATATGCCCGGGTGGTGAAATTGGTAGACGCAGGGGACTCAAAATCCCCCGCCGCAAGGCGTGCCGGTTCGATTCCGGCCCCGGGCACCATTGTTAGTATCCAACCGCACTGGGCTAAGGGGGCTCTCCGCCATTAACGGGCTCTCCGCCATTAACGGGGGATACGCATTCACTAGACACGGTTAATCACACCGTTCCAACTGCACTGGGCTAAGACCCTCATGCGGTAATTCTCAAAGTTTCTGGCTCTACCCCATAAAAGGGGGTAGGCACTCATCAAACACGGTTAATCACGCCGTTCCAACCGCACTGAGCTAAGACGCGCAGGCGGTAATTCTCAAAATTCCTGAACCCATACGCTCTGCGCGAAAGCATCTCCATCTTTGTGTGGAACCCCTCAGTAATTCCATTAGACTTTGAAAAGCGCCACATGCGCACAATGGGTTCTAGCCACGATAATAACGTAGCAGCCAGTGCTCGGGCTGGGCTTTGTTCAAACTGACGAATGAGCGCCAGGAACTTAGGCAGCATCTTGCTTGCTCGTTCCCGGTGTGTCATGCGCAGGGTCAAAAAACCATTAAGCTGCTGTTTAGCAAAATATAAAGCATTCAGAACAGGCGATTGCGCCAGATATTGATGCAACCGTTCCTTTTGAACAGCAGACAGTCGCCAGTGATGACGGCGCATCAAACTGAGCAGTCCCCGGTTCTTACGTCCCTCGGGGTCGTACTGTTGCCACAGCTTCAAAAAGTGCTGATTGACCAGGCGAATCACATGAAAGCGGTCGGCCACAATCATCGCGTTAGGAAAGTACTGTTGGGCAATCCGGCGGTACGTCTCGGACAGATCCATCACAATGACCCGCACATTCTCACGCCCGGGAAGACGCTTTAAATAGCTACGCAGGCTTGCCTCTGAACGCCCCAACACCACATCAAAGACCTTGTGATTCTTCAAATCAACCAAGGTGGTCGCGTAACCCTTCTTACGGGTAAAGAAATGCTCATCAATACCTAAAACTTGCGGACAGCTGCGCCCCGATAACTCAGAGACCCGTTGCTTGATGTAAGACTGGTACCAACGCTCAACCGTGGCACTGCCAATGTGGTGGGTTCGGGTCAGCTTGCGCTGGCTGACCCCACCTTCATGCGCCTCAAACACCTCCAGGCGATACGCCTCGGTTGAGCGGTGCCAAGGCCGCAGCCCGGCAAACCGATGACGAAAGTAACGATTACACGACAGACAATGATACTTAGGCACTCGCAGGTGCAGCACCATCAACTGGTTACCCTGACGCGTGTGCTTTACAGTGCGCCCATACGTCGACTTAATCCGCACCGGCGCTTGCCGGCAATGAATACAAGCAGGCCGCTTGCCAGGCCTGGCCCACACCCGAATCGTGTGGGCTCGCTCAACCCGCTCAATTATCAAACCGGGCAAACCTAAGATAGAATCTATTGGGGACATCGGTATTACCTCCATTAAGCTTGTTCGTCGAAAAAACAAGTTTAATGAATACCGGTCGTCCCCCTTTTATGATGAAGAGCCAAGTTTCTAAATCCATACGCACGGCGTGAGAGCATTTCCATTTTAGTGTGGAAGCCCTCAGTGATGCCATTAGATTTGGTGAAGCGCCACATGCGCACAAGGGGTTCTAGCCACGATAATAACGTAGCTGCCGGTGCTCGGGCTGGACTTTGCTCAAACTGCTCAATCAAGCCTAGGAACTGAGGCATCATTTTCTGGGCCCGCTTTCTGTTCAGACTTTTCATCACCAAAAATCTATTTAATTGCTGCTTGGCAAAGTACAGCGCTTCAAGCACCGTTGCTTGCCGGCAATAAATACAAGCAGGCCGCTTGCCAGGCCTGGCCCACACCCGAATCGTGTGGGCTCACTCGACCCGCTCAATTATCAAACCGGGCAAACCTAAGATAGAATCTATTGGGGACATCGGTATTACCTCCATTAAGCCTGTTCGTCGAAAAAAACAAATTTAATGAATACCGGTCGTCCTCCTTTTTATGATGAAGAGCCCCATTTACAAACATACAGACAAAATGGCGGCAGTGCAGGATGCCAGTCTTAGTCGATGGCTCATTAACACTCCCATCAGAGATCGAGAGTCCTAAATATATGGCGAATAAGACCCCAGAACAAAAAGCCCGCGACCAGATAGACGCTTTGCTAGAACAAGCGGGCTGGGTGGTACAGGACAAGAAAAAGATTGATTTTTCCGCTTCTATTGGTGTTGCAGTCCGCGAGTACCAGACCGACGTAGGTCCGGCCGATTATGTGCTGTTTGTTGATAAGCAAGCTGTGGGGGTAATTGAAGCGAAGCCTGAAGCCTGGGGTGAAAAGATCACCACGGTTGAAGATCAATCACAAGGCTATGCTAACGCCACTTTGAAATGGATCAACAACAGCCAGCCTTTGCGCTTTGTCTATGAAAGCACTGGCGTTATCACTCGCTTTACTGATGGATTAGACCCACAACCGCGCTCCCGCGAAGTCTTCAACTTCCACCGCCCGGAAACCTTCGTCAAATGGAGCAAAGAACCTAAAAGCCTGCGAGGGCGTTTGCAGGATTTTCCTCCTCTGATTAAAGAGGGTCTGCGTGATTGTCAGATTACGGCCATTACCAACCTGGAAGAATCCTTCAAACAAGATAAACCTCGTGCCTTGGTACAAATGGCTACTGGCTCCGGCAAAACCTTTACGGCAATCACTGCCAGTTATCGCCTATTACGCGAGCCCGTGAGTGCTAATCGCATTCTATTTCTGGTGGATACCAAAAACCTGGGGGAGCAAGCCGAACAAGAATTCATGAGCTTCGTACCGAACGACGATAATCGTAAATTCACCGAGCTTTACACTGTACAGCGGCTAAAGAACCAATATATCGCAAAAGATGCTCAAGTCTGCATCAGCACCATCCAGCGCATGTATTCCATTTTAAAAGATGAGCCGTTAGACGAATCACTGGAAGAGCAAAATCCGGCGGAGCAATTTACCAAGCCAAAAGAACCACTGCCCGTGGTGTACAACGAAAAGATTCCACCCGAGTTTTTTGATGTAATCATCATTGATGAATGCCACCGCTCAATTTACAACCTGTGGCGACAGGTGCTGGAGTATTTTGATGCCTATCTGGTTGGCTTGACCGCCACACCGGATAACCGCACCTACGGCTTTTTCCGCAAAAACGTAGTCAGTGAATACAACCACGAAAAAGCTGTGGCCGATGGTGTTAACGTCGGCAACGAAATTTTTGTTATCGAAACCGAAAAGACCAAGCAAGGCGGCAAGATAGAAGCCAAGCAACAGGTAGAACGGCGTGAGCGTACTACCCGACGCAAACGCTGGGAACAACAGGATCAAGACGAAGCCTACAGCGGCAAACAGCTCGACCGCGACATTGTTAATCCCGACCAAATCCGCACAGTGATCCGCACCTTCAGAGACGCTTTGCCCACCATCTTTCCAGGCCGTAAAGAGGCGCCCAAAACCCTAATCTTTGCCAAAACCGACAGCCACGCCGATGACATCATTCAAACGGTGCGCGAGGAATTTGGAGAAGGTAACCAGTTCTGCAAAAAGGTCACCTATCGCGTAGCCAATGACAAGACCGATGCAGAAGGCAAAGTTATCGAAAAAGGCGAAGACCCCAAATCCGTCCTCGCCCAGTTCCGCAACGATTACTACCCGCGCATTGCCGTAACCGTCGATATGATTGCTACGGGTACCGACGTGAAGGCGCTGGAGTGTCTTTTGTTTATGCGCGATGTAAAAAGCAAAAACTACTTTGAACAAATGAAAGGTCGCGGCACCCGTACCCTGGATAAAGACAGCCTGCAAAAGGTCACGCCATCTGCCCAGAGCGCCAAAACCCACTATGTGATTGTGGATGCGATTGGTGTTACCAAATCGGTTAAAACGGCCAGCCAACCGCTGATCACCAAGCCGAGCGTGCCGCTGAAAGACCTGGCCATGGGCGTGATGATGGGAACCAGTGACAGCGACACTGTTTCATCGCTGGCAGGCCGCTTGGCGAGGCTGGACAAGCAACTGGATGACAAAGAACGCGCCCGCATTGCTGAAAAAGCCGGTGGCACCCCACTACTGATGATTGTGGGTGAACTCTTCAACGCCATCGACGGTGACCGCGTAGAGCAAAAAGCATTGGAAATTGCCGGGCAACCAGTCGGTACCGACCCTGGTGACGATGCCCGCAACAAAGCCCAACAGCAACTGGTCAGCCAGGTTGCTAATGTGTTTAACGGGGAACTGATCGAACTGATCGATTCCATCCGCCGCGACAAAGAACAAACCATCGTTCACGACGATCTAGACACCGTTCTCAAAGCCGAATGGGATGGAGAAACCACCGAAAACGCCAAGGTGCTCACCCAAGAGTTTGCCTACTACCTGCAAGAACAAGCCAACGAGATTGATGCGCTTACTATCTACTTCCGTACGCCTGCACGCCGGTCTGAAGTCACTTACCCACAAATCAAAGCCTTGTTGGAAAAGCTCAAACTGGATCGCCCCAAACTGGCACCGTTACGCATATGGCAGGCTTATGCTCATCTCGACAACTACACGGGTGAAAACCCGCTGACTGAGCTTACCGCCCTGGTCGCACTGATGCGCCGTGTCTGCGGGTTGGATAGCACCCTCACACCCTTTCGCAGCACGGTAAGAAAGAATTTTCAGGATTGGATCATGAAGTACCACTCAGGTAATTCAGAAAAATTTAATGAACAACAAATGCAGTGGCTGCAAGCCATTCGCGACCACATCGCCAGCTCGTTTCACTTTGAACGGGACGACCTAGATATGACGCCCTTTGATGCCCAGGGTGGCTTGATGGGCATGTACCAGCAATTTGGCGACAGGATGGACTGGGTGATAGAGGAATTAAATCGGGAGCTGGTAGCGTAATGAGTAACTTATATTGGGTGCTGCCAGCTTCGTGGGAAAGCGTTAGGCTCGGGCATTTTGTAGAAAATGAAAAAGGGAAAAAACCCAAGAGACAAACAGCAGAAAAAACACCTGAATATAATCTTCCATACGTTGATATCGAGGCTTTCGAAGAAGGCAATATTAAGTCTTGGACTAATGGTGAAAACTGCCGAATTTGTTACGAATCAGATTTTCTTATGGTTTGGGATGGTTCGCGTTCGGGGTTGGTTGGAAAAGGGATGTACGGTGCGCTCGGGAGTACGCTTGTTCGTATCAATTTCCCGGGGATGAATAATCAATATGCGTATTATTTTCTTCTATCTAAGTATCAAGAAATCAATACGCGAACAAAGGGCAGCGGAACGCCTCATGTCGATCCGGATCTTCTATGGAACTATGAATTTCCTATCCCACCTCTCAACGAACAAAAACGTATCGTCAATAAAATCGAGGAGCTGTTCTCCAAGCTGGACAACGGCATTACTGCGCTAAAAACCGTCCGCGAGCAACTCAAAGTCTATCGCCAGGCCTTACTCAAAAACGCCTTTGAAGGCAAGCTCACCGCAAAATGGCGTGAAAAAAATGCCGATAGGCTGGAATCGTCCGAACAACTGCTCGCCCGAATCCAACAAGAGCGCGAAACCCGCTACCAGAAACAATTGGACGAGTGGAAGGCGGCTGTAAAAGCATGGGAAGTCAATTGTAAAGAAGGGAAAAAGCCGGGCAAGCCCAAGCCGCTAAAAGACTTTGGTTATTTACAAGAAGACATATTAACTACGCTACCGATACTCCCAGACTCTTGGACTTGGAAAAAATTAGGGTTTTTAACAACCGGTGTTGAATATGGCACCTCTGCAAAGTCTTCAGAAAAAGGCCAAACGCCTGTAATTCGCATGGGCAATTTGCAGAATGGCGGTATTGATTGGTCAGACCTTGTTTATACATCCGATTCAGAGGAGATTAAAAAATATTCTCTTCGAAAAGATGACGTACTCTTCAATCGAACCAATAGCCCTGAACTGGTCGGAAAGACTGCAAAATACAAAGGTGAAAGGCCTGCTTTATTTGCCGGATACTTAATAAGAATAAATCAGATCGAGAATATAGCCCTGGCGGATTACGTTAACTATTTTTTGAACTCTCATATTGCCAAGCAGTATGGAAACAGCGTCAAGACAGATGGAGTTAACCAGTCAAATATCAATGGTGAAAAGCTACAAAACTATCCTTTTCCATTTTGCTCAATGGAGGAGCAATCAGTTATTGTTGAGATGCTAGAAGAGAAAATTTCATTAACTAATGCGGCTATCAGGGATATTGAACTCCAGCTGGTTAAAGCTGACACTCTACGCCAATCCATCCTGAAAAAAGCCTTCTCCGGCCAATTGGTGCCGCAAGACCCGAACGATGAACCCGCTGGTGAGCTGTTGGCTCGTATTCAGGCAGAAAAGGCTGCTCAGAAAGCTACCGTCAAACCTAAAACCCAGATGGACTTCGGTTCCAAACGAGGCCACAAGCTCAGGGTTACCTCATGAGTTTTGGGGTCGTGATTGCTTGGCTGTCAAGGTACAATAGCCCCCTACCAAGGAGCCCTCTATTATGGCCAATGCAGACCAATTAAAGGCGCTGCTCCAGTCACACCTGGAGGGCGACGACAGCCGTTTTTACTCCGTCGCCATGCAGGTGGCGGCTCATGAGGCCAAACGCGGCCACGGCAAGCTGGCAGAGGAACTACGCTCACTGGTGGATCAAGCCAAGGCCAGGCGAACCATCACGCCTGCATCCCCCAGCAAGACAGTACCCATCAGCAAACCAAGGGGTGAACTGGCCAACCTACTATCAGTCAGTTACCCCAAATCTCGCCTTGGCGATATGGTATTGAATAATGAGCTTTCCCAGCAGTTAGAGCGGATTATTCGCGAGCAACGCCACGCAGCAGAGATTCTGTCACATGGCCTGTCACCACGGCGAAAGCTACTGTTGGTTGGCCCACCCGGTACCGGTAAGACTATGACGGCATCAGTACTGGCTGGTGAGCTAGGCCTGCCGATGTTCCAAGTGCGCTTGGATGGGTTGATTACCAAATTTATGGGCGAGACTGCTGCCAAACTTCGGCAGATTTTTGAATTAACCCATCAAACCCGAGGCGTTTACTTTTTTGACGAATTTGATGCCATCGGCTCCCAACGTGGTTTAGCTAACGACGTAGGCGAAGTAAGACGTATTCTCAACAGTTTTTTGCAAATGATTGAGCAGGATGACTCCCACAGTTTGATCATCGGCGCCACCAATCACCCGGACATTCTGGATAACGCCCTGTTCCGCCGCTTTGATGATCTGCTGCATTACGAGTTGCCGGACGAGGTACATATTGCTAGTGTGCTGAAGTCCCGCTTATCGCGCATGGCAGTGAAAAATACTTCTTGGAAGCGTTTGGCCACTAAAGCGCTCGGCTTGAGCTATGCGGAACTCACGCGAGCAGCGGATGAGGTACTGAAAACAGCGTTGATTGAACGCTCAGAAAAAGTATCAGAAAAGAATATTTATCAAGCGCTGGATGAACGCCGCAAGCTTTCTAATCGATTGAATAAGAACAGTTAACGATAAGGACGTCAAATGGCGGAAAGGGAGCCGAATAACCACCCTCACTTTATTCTCCAAAACAGCGCCCAGGCAGAAAGCTTTACTTCGCCCGCGACAGGCGGCGGTGGTAAACAAGTGCCCGACAGAAACAGAGATGCACATGGCAGCGCTCTAATGAGTAAGCTCCAGCAATTGAAACCTGTGTTGGCCGAAGCGGTGGAACAGCAACGCCAAGCAGGGATCGATGAAGGTATCGGCCTGCAAATTGAGTTTGAAAGCTTCCCAGATGTTGAGCTGGCGTTCGAATCCCTGGCCCGTGAACGCTCTGGCATCGAGCTTCGCAACGTTCGTCAAGATGACGAGAAAACCTTCGCCACTGTATTTGTGCCAGATGGCAAGCTAGAGCTCTTCGAGAAACTCATCACCGCTTATTTAGATAGCAGCAAGGACAAAAAGAGTGGCCCTGCTCATAGTAAATTGCTGAATGCTATTTCAGAAATTCGTGCGGCCACTTTGCAAGCCCTTTGGACCGACTCTGCTGACTCCATGCCTACAGCAGACGAGGAACGCCTATGGTGGGAGGTCTGGTTGCCGACGCGGGGCGATCGACAAGGGGTTGTGAATCAATTCAAGGAAATGGCAGCTAGCCTGAACTTTCGTATTGCCCCTGGCGAACTTTACTTTCCAGAACGCTCTATATTGCTAATTTATGGATCGGTAGGTCAGATGAAGCGTTCAATGCTGACTCTGAACAGCATCGCCGAGTTACGCCGCGCTAAAGAAACGGCTGATTTTTTTGTTGCTTTGCCTCCGGAAGAGCAACCTCATTGGATTGATGAACTCAACAATCGCTTAACTCTACCCGCTGATGGCGAAGAGGTCCNCTATGTGTGCTTGTTTGATTCCGGCGTGAACAATGGGCACCCCTTGCTGCAACAAGCCATTGCCAATGCCGACAAACACAGTGTTGAACCAGCTTGGGGCATAGATGATTCTGAAGGGCATGGTACAGAAATGGCCGGACTTGCCTTGTTTGGAAATTTAACTGATGTACTCGCTACTTCGGCTCCGGTATCTATTTCGCACCGTCTGGAATCCGTTAAGCTCATTCCAGAGGATGGTGCCAACGGGGGTGATGCACAATTACACGGCTACCTAACATCCGAAGCGGTAGATCGACCAACCGTTACGGCACCATACCGCAAGCGGGTTTTCAGTATGGCGATTACCGCCAGAGACAATCGTGACCGTGGGCGTCCTTCCGCCTGGTCAGCAGCCATCGACCGGCTTGCCTATGATGCAGACGCGCAAGGTGAAACACCAAGATTATTTGTGATATCTGCCGGTAATATTAAAGACCTAAACGCATTGGTGGAATACCCACATAGCAATACCTCAGATGGCATCCACGATCCGGCACAGGCATGGAATGCTTTGGCTGTCGGTGCCATGACTCACCTGGCAAGAGTCACAGAGGCGGATGCTGGTCACTATACCCCGATTGCCGAAGTCGGAGGGTTAAGCCCCTTCAGCACCACGTCACAGACATGGCAAGCGCACTGGCCATTAAAGCCAGACGTGGTGTTTGAAGGCGGTAACGCCGCGCAAGACGGCTTAGGCGCCGCCTGGATGCCCAGTTTAAGCCTACTAACAACACATTCGGATCCAACTGAACGACTGTTCACTACGAGCAATGCGACCAGCGCCGCCTCAGCACTCTGCGCAAGAATGGCGGCTCAATTGATGGCCAGGTACCCGGACCTGTGGCCAGAAAGTATACGTGGTTTGATAGTGCACTCAGCGCAGTGGACCGACGCTATGAAGCGTATGTTTCTGCCCGCCAGAGGGGAGCCAACCAAGGCACAAACAACTGAACTGGTAAGGCATTGCGGGTTCGGTGAGCCAAGTCTGGATAGAGCCATGTGGAGTGTCGACAATTCCCTAACCATGATTTGTGAGGAGTTTCTACATCCCTTCAAACGTGAAAAAGGCAAAGAGCCTCAACTACGGGATATGAATCTACACCGCCTGCCGTGGCCTTTGGCTGAGCTTGAGGCGCTTGGAGAAACGCAGATAGAAATGCGTGTAACTCTGTCCTATTTCATTGAGCCCAACCCTTCTGCTCGCGGGGTTACCTCGCGCTATAGGTATGAATCTCATGGGCTTCGCTTTGATGTTAAACGCCCGCTGGAAAGCGAGGATGACTTCCGCGCCAGAATTAATGTTGCGGCCAGAGACGATGAAGAGTATGCCAACAGAAATGACAATGACCCGGACTGGATGATTGGCAAAAAAAATCGACATAAGGGATCTTTACATTCGGACGTTTGGAAAGGTAGCGCAGCAGAATTGGCAAGTCGTGGTGCCATTGCCGTATACCCCGCTCTTGGCTGGTGGAAAACAAGACCCACACTCGAACGATCCGGTCAGCGAGTCAGGTACTCTTTGGCCATTTCTATTAACGCCCCAGATGTTGACGTGGACTTATACACACCGATTGCCAATCAGATTGGGGTACCGGTTGTAATCGAATAATTGAGTACAGTGGTTTTGATGCCGCTATAAGAGAGAAGTAAACATGAATACATCAACAATCATCTCCAGAGTGTGGAGCTTCTGCACCACCCTACGCGACGACGGTGTGGGTTATGGCGACTATCTAGAACAACTGACGTATCTTATCTTCCTGAAAATGGCCGATGAGTACTCCAAACCACCTTACTCTCGCGATGTGGGAATCCCTGTTAAGTACAACTGGCAAGCGCTGACCAGTAAGAGGGGTGCCGAGTTAGAAGTACTTTATGTTGAGTTGCTGCGCGAATTGGGTAAGCAGAAAGGTATACTTGGCCAGATTTTCACCAAGGCGCAAAACAAAATCCAAGACCCCGCCAAACTGCACCGCCTGATCGATATGATCGATAGTACCCAGTGGATCATGATGGGCGTGGATGTTAAGGGCGATATTTACGAAGGCCTATTAGAAAAGAACGCGGAAGATACCAAATCTGGCGCCGGTCAGTACTTTACGCCCAGAGCATTGATTCGTGCGATGGTAGAGTGTATACGCCCAGAGCCTGGGAAGACCATTGCAGACCCTGCTTGCGGTACGGGTGGCTTTTTCCTTGCAGCTTATGACTTTTTAACCAACCCGTTAAACTATTCGCTGGATAAAGAGCAAAAGCAGTTTTTAAAGCACAGCACTTTTTATGGTAACGAAATCGTCGCCAATACCCGCCGCTTGTGTTTAATGAATATGTTTTTGCACAATATCGGCGAAATTGATGGCAATAGTCTGGTGTCCCCTAATGATGCCCTAATCGCAACCAGCCCGGTTAGTGTGGACTATGTGCTCGCTAACCCGCCGTTTGGTAAGAAAAGCTCAATGAGTTTTACCAACCAAGAAGGTGAACAGGAAACTGACGAACTCACTTACAACCGCCAAGACTTCTGGGCCACCACCTCCAACAAACAGCTCAATTTCGTTCAGCATATTCGTAGTATGTTGAAAACCACCGGCAAAGCCGCCGTCGTTGTACCGGATAACGTGCTATTTGAGGGCGGCGCGGGTGAAACGATCCGCAAGAAGCTGCTCGAGAATACAACCCTGCATACGATTCTGCGTTTACCTACAGGCATTTTTTACGCACAGGGCGTTAAGGCAAATGTGTTGTTTTTCGATAACCAGCCAGCCAGTCCAAAGGCGTGGACCAAGGATGTATGGTTTTACGATTACCGTACCAACATCCATCACACCCTGAAGAAAAAGCCCATGCGCTTTGAAGATTTGGCCGACTTTATCGAATGCTACAACCCAAAAAGCCCGAACAATCGCAAAGAGACGTGGCACTCCGAGAAGAACCCCGAAGGCCGCTGGCGTAAATACAGCATGCATGAGTTACTTGCACGCGATAAAACCAGTCTGGATATTTTCTGGCTGAAAGATAAAAGTCTGACAGACTTAGATAACCTGCCAGAACCAGACGATCTAGCAGAAGAGATTATCGAAAACCTAGAGGCCGGATTAAACAGCTTTCGAGAAGTGCTCAACAGCCTGTCGCCACAAGTCGCTTCCTCTTGAACGCCATTTGATTACGGCTGTATACGCTTGATTTTACAAGGTTTAGCGTTTCAGCCGCAAATTCAAAATCCCGCCACATGGCATGCCAGTTCGATTTCGGCCCCGCGCACCAACGCTAGTCTTAATGGCTCTTCCCCATTATTGGTAAGCGTACGCCGGACGCTTACCATGCACCACGCAGCCCACTTCCGAACAGCCCCAAAACCCAATGCCCA
>NZLH01000051.1 GCA_002694155.1 Pusillimonas sp.
GCATAAATGCGAACTCTGTGAACGGCGCGAACAGGAAATCGATTCCGCTCACAGGTAGTCTCCTGCACACAAGTGGCGCGCCAGGTGCAAATTCTCGGTGGTTAACACCTGCCCGGTTTGCCCCCAGCCAACAACCTGCCCCGCCAACAAAAGGGTTTCTGGAAACAAGTTACGGACACAATCAAGATCATGCAATACGACAATCACCGTACGCCCCTCGTTGTGCCAACTCAGTAACAGTTCCAGCAGGTCCTCCGTTGTGTGTCGATCGACGGCGGCGAACGGTTCGTCGAGAATCAGCACGCTTGCGTTGTGAAGCATTAACCGGGCGAACAAGGCGCGCTGAAGCTGCCCGCCGGAAAGCGTACCAATAATGCGCCGGCTGAAATCTGCCAAACCTACCGTATCAAGTGCCTGCAACACACGGTCGTGTTCAGATAGGCCAAAACCCTTCCACCACCCGGTACGGCGCCACGCACCCATGGCGACAAGGTCATACACACTAATCGGAAAACTTCGGTCAAGCTCACCAAGCTGCGGCAAACAGGCCACGTTGTTTTGGGCGTCGGGTGCAAAACGGATCTCGCCGCTTAACGGGCTTAATTGCCCCATCAGCGCCTTAACAAGGGTTGACTTACCCGCCCCATTCGGCCCGACAACAGCCGTTAAAGACCCTTGCACAAAACGGCCTGACACATCGCGAAGCGCAACACGATCGCGCCAACCCAACGAAACCTCATCAAGCTCAATCATCGCCTGGTTCATAAGCCGCGACCTACCACCACTGCATGGCCCAGCCCGTCACCGCCCATAAAAAAGCGACCACGATTGCAGTGCGCCATGCACGAGCCCAAGCTGAAAACAGAACGATGGAGCCGCGATATGGTTGACGTTGACGCACAGATCGGGCAAAAACAGACATAATTGAGGATAATGAGAAGTTGAATCTACAACGTTGCTAGAGTAATGTTATAACATACGGCACACGGATACACTATGCCTCGTCAAGCCAGCGAACTGTCCTCGGGCATCGCCAAACAACTAAAAACTGCGGAAAAACTTTGCAGCCAGCGAGGACGCCGGCTAACGCCTATTCGACGCAAAGTGCTGGAAATTTTGTTGCGGCGACAACGTAGTGTGAAAGCTTACGAACTTCTGGAAGAAATCCGGGAATTCCAGCCCGGCGCCGCCCCTCCCACCGTCTACCGCGCGCTCGACTTCTTAATTGAAGAGGGGCTTATTCACCGACTTGACGCCGTCAACGCATGGGCAGCCTGCATGGATGCAGCCGGCGATCCTCACGACATCCTGGTCATCTGCACCCAATGTGGCGCAGTTGCAGAATTCAGCGACCCTGAGCTTCACAAGAAACTGGCACGCAAAGTGGCCAGTGCGGGCTTTGTTCTGGAACACCACGAAACCGAGTTGCGGGCTTTATGCAATCGCTGCCATCAGCAACGACACAGTAGTGGGCAACATGAAACACCCTTGGCATGAGTCAGTACTAACCCGAACCAAAAAACGCTTGAAATACAACAACTAAGCAAACCGTTTGCTCTTGGCGCCCGCCTGTGCTGTAATCGCACGTTGATATTTTTTTATGCATCCCCAAATGATTCGGGAATCTATTTTTCCCTCTTAGGGCTGTGCGTTGTGAGCTGTTATGACCACCGGTTTGAAAATTGACAATATGGTGCCCGTCACCATCCTTACTGGCTTTCTTGGCGCCGGTAAAACCACCCTGCTTAAGCGCTTGCTGTCGGAAAACCATGGGCAGCGCATTGCCGTTATTGAAAATGAGTTCGGACCGGAAAGCATTGATAACGAATTGCTGGTTCAGGAAAGTGACGAGCAAATCATCGAATTGAGCAATGGTTGCGTGTGCTGCACCATTCGCGGCGATTTGCAACGTGCCCTTGGTGAACTGCGCGCCAAGCGTAAAGCCGGCGACATCGCTTTCGACCGGATTGTGATTGAAACAACCGGCATGGCCAACCCGGGCCCGGTATGCCAGACGTTTTTCATGGATGACGACATCGCCGAATATTATCGGCTCGACTCCGTCATTACCATTGTCGACGCCAAACACGGCATGGAAACGCTGAACGAACAGGAAGAAGCCCAGAAGCAAGTAGGCTTTGCCGACCGCATCCTGGTTTCCAAGAAAGACCTGGTGAGCGACGACGAGTTTCAAGCACTGCGTTCACGTGTTGTGCACATGAACCCTCGCGCTCCCATCACAACAGTGCATTTCGGCGAAGCCGACATTAAAGACTTGCTCGACATCAGCGGCTTTAACCTGAACACGATCCTGGATATCGACCCGGCGTTCCTGGCGGACACCCACCCTGATGCGGCACACGATCACGACCATGGGCACGACCATCATCACGGGCATCACCATGATCATCATCACGCGCATCACAGTGATGAAATCGGGGCGTTTGTATATCGTTCAAATGACGCGTTCGACCCGGAAAAGCTGGAAGAATTTTTGGGGGGCATCGTGCAGGTTTATGGGCCCGANCTTCTGCGCTACAAAGGAATTCTGTATATAAAAGGCATTAACCGTCGCATGNTGTTCCAAGGGGTNCACATGATGATGGGNGCCGAGCCNGGCAAANCCTGGCAAGCCAATGANAAACGTGGAACCAAAATGGTTTTNATTGGTCGAAAANTGCCCGAAGACATTTTCCGTCAGGGCCTGGATAANTGTCTTGCTTAANACNTATNANTAAGCACAAGACGTCTATTTTTAGGGGTACATCATGGCCACCAAATCAGGCAACACCAAAGAAGAAGCGCAAGCCAAGCCGCTCACCGAAAAAGAACTGTTAGCCATGCCCGAGTCCGACTACATGAACGAGGCGCAACTTGCTTTCTTTCGTGATCGACTCAAACAGCTCGAGCAAGACATTCTTACCAACGCAGGCGTTACCACCGAACACTTGCGCGAAACCCAGTTTGTTCCCGACCCTGCCGATCGCGCCACAATCGAGGAAGAGCACGCTCTTGAGTTGCGCACACGCGACCGTGAACGCAAGCTCTTAAAGAAGGTACAACAGTCGCTTACCATGATTGAAAATGGAACCTACGGATGGTGCGAAGAAACGGGTGAACCCATTGGGATCCCTCGTTTATTGGCACGTCCTACAGCCACTCTTTCACTGGAAGCTCAAGAACGACGCGAAATGCGTCAAAAGCTGTACGGTGATTAACTAACGATAGCGAAACCGCTTTCAAAACGGCATTGTGTCTTACGACCCAATGCCGTTTTTTATGTGTGCCGTACTATCCGGTCAACTGACTCTTGAAAGTTCCGCTTTTAACCCCACATAAAGCCTTCAAAGGAAGGAATATGGAACAATTTCACGCTACTACTATTGTCTGCGTTCGACGCGGCAACCAGGTGGCCATCGGTGGCGATGGTCAGGTAACCCTGGGAAATATCGTCTTCAAAGGAACCGCCCGGAAAATTCGCCGTCTGTTCCACGACAAGGTTCTGGCCGGCTTCGCTGGGGCCACTGCAGATGCTTTTACTTTGCAGGAACGCTTCGAGGGCAAACTGGAAAAGCATCAGGGCCATTTAATGCGAGCGGCTGTAGAGCTTACGCGCGACTGGCGTACCGACAGGGTTCTTCGCCGCCTTGAAGCGATGCTAATTGTGGCCGACAAAGATCACTCGTTAATTTTAAGCGGCAACGGCGACGTTCTAGAGCCCGAATACGGCTTGGCTGCTATTGGCTCCGGCGGTGCCTATGCCCAATCGGCTGCATTAGCACTATTGCAGAATACCGACCTATCCGCCGAAGAAATTGTGAAGAAATCCCTAGGTATCGCAGGTGATTTGTGTATATACACGAACCAGAATCACGTTGTTGAAACCCTGTAACTGAAAAGCAAATTATGTCTGCCCTGAATATGACCCCCGGAGAAATTGTCTCCGAACTCGACAAACACATTGTTGGTCAGAAGAAAGCCAAACGATCGGTGGCCGTGGCCTTGCGCAACCGCTGGCGTCGCCAGCAGGTTCCACAACCTCTGCGTAACGAGATAGTGCCAAAGAACATTCTGATGATCGGCCCAACCGGTGTTGGTAAAACAGAGATTGCCCGACGTTTGGCCAAACTGGCCAACGCACCTTTTATCAAAATTGAAGCAACCAAATTCACTGAGGTAGGTTACGTGGGTCGTGACGTCGACACCATTATTCGTGACCTGGTCGACATTTCAATTAAACAAACCCGCGAAATGGAAATGAAACGGGTGAAAACACAAGCTGAAGATGCAGCCGAAGACCGCATTCTTGATGTGCTGATACCCCCACCTCGCGATGCCCAAGGCCAACCACAACGCGAAGAGAACGCAGCGCGGCAAACTTTCCGTAAGCGCCTGCGCGAAGGTCAACTAGACGATACCGAGATCGAGATCGAAGTTGAACAACCGATGCCGCAAATGGAAATCATGGCGCCACCGGGCATGGAGGAAATGACCGAACAGCTTAAGGGCATGTTTGCGGGCATGGGGCGAGAGAAAAAGAAAACCCGCAAAATGACTGTAAAAGAGGCTTTTCGACTCATCACAGAGGAAGAAGCTGCCCGACGCGTAAATGAAGAAGAGCTGCGCAGCACTGCCATTACCAACGCAGAACAAAACGGCATTGTCTTTCTGGATGAAATCGACAAAATCACTACGCGACAAGAGCAAACCAGTGGTGATGTCTCGCGCCAAGGGGTTCAGCGCGACTTACTGCCTTTAGTGGAAGGCACCAGCGTGAATACAAAATATGGTGTGGTCAAAACCGATCATATCCTTTTCATTGCATCGGGCGCATTCCATTTGGCCCGCCCATCTGACCTGATCCCCGAACTACAAGGCCGCTTCCCAATTCGGGTCGAGCTTGACTCGTTAACGGCGCAAG
Source organism: Pusillimonas sp. (assembly GCA_002694155.1). GTDB lineage: Bacteria > Pseudomonadota > Gammaproteobacteria > Burkholderiales > Burkholderiaceae_B > Neopusillimonas. The sequence goes on from NZLH01000051.1 coordinate 4,922, forward strand.
ACTTCGTGCGTATTTTGTGCGATACCGATGCATCACTAACCAAACAGTATCGTGCGCTAATGGCAACCGAAGAAGTTAACCTGGAGTTTACGGATGACGGTATTCAGCGCCTGGCCGAGCTGGCTTATGAAGTAAACGAGCGCACCGAGAACATTGGTGCACGACGGCTGCATACCGTTATGGAAAAACTACTTGAAGACCTGTCGTACGAGGCCACTTCGAACAGCGGCCAAACGGTTGTTATTGACACGGCTTATGTGAATGACAAGTTGCAGGACGTAGCGGGTAAAGAAGACCTTGCGCGCTACGTACTGTAATTGCCGGCAGTTGCAATAGATAATGTTTTTCAGCCCTTGCGAATTTCAATAATCACGTAATCGCCATTTTGGCGCACAACTGTAAACGTGACTTGATCGCCGGGCTGAATTTCCTGGATAAGTTGCGGCTCTATACGATAAACCAGTGTCATTGCGGGCAGCTTCAACTCGACAATTTCGCCGTGCATAATAGTAATTTTGCCGGCCGAAGGGTTCACCCGACGCACTTTCCCAGATGCGGTTGCCTGCTGTGCCTGTACAGGTGCAAATGAAGACACCGCTAATATTCCCGCTAGCGTGGCCAAACCCAACATTGCCTTTCTGCGCGTCCATACCATTGAAGCACCCCTGTTTTCGTTAAAGAAACTACAATCCGTTTGCCCACATCATACCAAGACCGAGCACTTACCATGGCCAATAGACTGTCTGTTATAGCAACCCGCACCGGTGACGATGGCACAACTGCGTTAGGAAATGGCACACGTGTCGATAAACACGCACCCCGTGTTCAAGCTATGGGCGACGTTGATGAACTCAACAGTGTTATTGGTTTATGGCGCACAGAGCCACTACCCGAAGCAATCGATACCCTGCTTGGCCAGATTCAAAATGACTTGTTTAATGTTGGCGCAGAATTATGCCTACCCGACTACACCGCGGTACAACCGGCGCATATTTCTCAACTTGACCAAGCACTTAAAGAATTTAATGCTTCGCTTCCCCCGCTGAAGGAATTCATTTTGCCAGGGGGAACACGTGCCACAGCACTGGCACACCTGGCTCGTACCGTATGCCGGCGCGCTGAACGCAGTGTCGTTGCCTTAAGCCACAACGAAACTGTTTCCGAACAGGTAAGACAGTACCTGAACCGGCTTTCCGATTTATGCTTCGTGTTGGCGCGCGTACTTAACACCAAAGAAGAAATGTGGCGCAACCCAGGCAATGGCCATTAACCAGGAATGGCATTTTATACCCCCTTTTATCTACCCAAGCTATGCAAATAGCCGTTCACCATCTGCTCTAGTTCATCCAGATCGGGGGCCGCGCCATACACATAGTGATCGGGTCGGGCGACCACATACCGACACCCCAATGAGGCCAGCCAAGGCGCCATGACCGCACCCTGCTCTTCAACCTGTAAGCCTGCCTGCGCTAAGGCAGTGCCCCCATCGGACACAATAAATACCAACGCCGCCTGAATTCGTTTTGCCATGGCTTGTAGCCGTTTGCACTCTGCATCAGAAGGCTGGCCCACGGCAAGCAAACAAGTGCGGGATTGCGCTAGCGTGTCTAACCAAACCGTTCGTCTTGCGCCGTTTTCATTAAATGTTACGCGGGGCTGCGGGAACAGCTCGCCTGCCCCCGGCGCTGTTGTATGAATTAATCCAGACGCCAGGCCCGGAATCATATTCTGTCGAATCGTGGTTTTAATGACACCGCCTTGCTTTGCGCGCAAATCTGCGTCGCGCTGACGCGCCTTTTGGGGGTCGCGTTCGCAAATAATGCGCCCCAGCTCCATCGCTGCACGCGTAGTTGCCACAACATGCGGATGACGTTCTGCCTGGTAGGAGTCCAGTAACGCCTCACCTACCTTGTGCTTAAAAATGCACTCAAACTTCCAGGCAAGATTAAGCGCATCACGCATGCCTTGAACCATACCTTGCGCCATGAAGGGCGGCGTCATATGCGCAGCATCGCCGGCAAGCAGAATGCGCCCTTCGCGCCACTTGCGCGCCACCAACCCATGAAATCGATAAGCTGCGTGGCGCCACAAACGACCTTCCCCTGGTTTCAACCAACGGGACAATAAAGGCCATAACACGGCCTCTGGGTAGTCGCCCGAGCTTTGCTCTCCGGGTAACAACATTACTTCCCAACGCCGGTGGTTACCGGGCCCAACCACAAACGTACACGGGCGCTGGGGTTCACAATACTGAACCTGGGTATCGGGCAATTGCGATAGCTTTTCGTCATTCACAATAGCGTCGATAACCAGCCACGCTTCATCGAACCCCAGATCTTCCAACTCGATACCCAAACGCTTTCGTATCGGGCTGCCGCCCCCATCGCAGGCTACCAGATAGGTGGCCGTAAAACGCCTTACCGTGGCCTCACCACTTAACTTGACATCAACCCAGGCCATATCGGAATCTTGCCCGCTATCCAATACTTCGGCCTCAAGGAATACGTGCGCTTCCTTCTGTTGCGACAAACGATTGCGCAATACACGCTCTAGCTCGGGTTGATTGAAGACATAGTTGGGCGCCCAACCCAGACGATGCGGCGG
>NZLH01000052.1 GCA_002694155.1 Pusillimonas sp.
TCCTGACCGCATCGACTAATCCATCTTTGGGAATGTCCTCGAATTCACTGCCGGCCGACCGGCTTCGTATTGCCCAACTGCCATCTTCCTGGATTTGCACCTCGACCGGCTCAACCGGAACATCGGAGGCGCGCCCTACGGTAGGCAGTTCAATCAGCCCTGGCGTAATCATCGGCGCAGTGACCATGAAGATAACCAGCAATACAAGCATGACGTCGATGTAGGGTACGACGTTGATTTCGTTCTTGAGGCGCCGGCTTGGTCGGGATAAGTGACTACGTGAAGACGCCATTAGCGAACCTGTCGTTGCAGAATGTTCAAAAACTCATCAATGAAGCTGTCAAAACGCATTGAAAGGCGATCGATTTCATTGGTGTATCGGTTATACGCCACCACGGCCGGGATGGCCGCAAACAGACCAATGGCAGTGGCGATCAGCGCTTCGGCAATCCCCGGAGCTACCGCAGCCAAAGTGGCCTGTTGCATGGCCGATAGCCCCAGGAAGGCGTGCATGATGCCCCACACTGTTCCCAAAAGGCCAATGTATGGGCTCACAGAACCCGCTGACGCCAGAAAGTTCAAGTGCGATTCGAGGCTATCCATTTCTCGCTGATAGCTCGCCCGCATCGCGCGTCGGGGGCCGTCTAATAAGGCTTCCGCATTTCCGTTTACTCGCCGGGCTTTGATGAATTCCGTCATGCCTGCGTCGAAAATTCGTGCGAGGGCGCCGTAATCGTCGGGGCTCGATGAGACCGATTTTTGCAAGGCTGCCAGATCACCACCCGCCCAGAAGTCATCTTCGAACAATCGTGTTTGTTCGTGTGCTCGCTTCAAAGTGGCACGCTTACTGAAAATATATGTCCAGGACAGAACGGAAATGCCAATAAGTATCAGCATGACGAGCTGAACGGGGATACTGGCATCAAGAATAAGGGTTATCAACGACAAGTCGCTGGTAGGCTGCATGATTAATCCTGAAGCTGATTCAAAAGGGTTTTGAGAGGGTTGGGTAAAGCGGCCGGCCGCAAACTCTGTGCGTCGACGCAACAAATTTGGATACTACTTTCGCATAAAGGTTCACCATTAAGCTCCGCGACCTGATGAAAATCGATTGAGGCTTTGCCCACGCGTGTCACCTTACTGTGAATAGACAGAAGGTCATCGAGACGGGCGGGCTTCCTATAGCGGATATCCAACCCTTTCACGACGAAAATCCGGTTTTCTTTCGCTGCCAGCTCGGTTTGATTTACGCCCAACTGACGTAACCACTCGGTTCTTCCACGCTCGAAAAATTTCAAGTAGTTTGCGTAGAAAACAACTCCGCCGGCGTCAGTGTCTTCGTAATACACGCGAATTGGCAACGTAGAATACACGGTGATCCTGTCATTTGGAACGGGACAGCAATTGTAACTGTTCCAGAACGTAAGTCGTGCCATTTTCGACCGCTACTTTGTGGGTCTGACCTTCGGCCCGAGTTTGACACTCAATGAGGCCGTCGTTTAATCCTCTGTCGCCCACTGTGACGCGCAACGGCACCCCAATCAGTTCCCAGTCGGCAAACATCACGCCAGGACGAATGTCGCGGTCATCGAGAATGGCGTCGACGCCTTGTTTCTTTAAGTCTTGATACAGTTTTTCGCAGGCTTGGCGGACCGTTTCACTTTTATGCCAGCCCATTGGGCAGATCACGACCTCGAACGGAGCAATAGCACGTGGCCAAATGATGCCCTTTTCATCATGGTTTTGTTCGATCGCCGCAGCAGAAATGCGACTGACGCCAATGCCGTAGCAACCCATTTGCATCACTGCCGGCTTGCCGTCGGTGTCAAGGAACGTGGCTTGCAGTGCTTTGGAGTATTTGTCACCCAGAAAGAAAATGTGCCCTACTTCAATCCCGCGTTGTATCGAGAGAGACCCGCCGCGCGGGTCGGGGTCGCCCGCAACGACATTACGGATATCTGCAACTTCGGGTTCGGGCAGGTCGCGCCTCCAATTAACCCCGCTCATGTGGAATCCGTCTTCATTGGCGCCGCAGATGAAGTTGCTCATGTTGGCAACCGTTTGGTCGGCGATGATGGTGACGGGGGCTTTAGGATTAACCGGGCCGATATAACCCGGCGAACATCCAAAAACGGTTTGTATTTCGTCGTCAGTGGCCATGCGGAACCCGCCTTCGAGTCCTTTAAGTTTGCCGACCTTTATTTCATTAAGCTCATGGTCACCGCGAATCATCAGCAAATAAATTCCCGCGCTTTCATCCTCGTTGGCCGGCTCGGCGGTGACGACAATTGATTTGACGGTATCTGTAAGCGGGCGTTGAAGGTGTTCGGCTACCATCGCACATTTAGGCATCTCGGGTGTGGCTACCTTCTGCATGGCGGCATCCGCGTTGCCTCTTTGGCTGATCAGGCAAGGCGCTTCCGCCAGTTCAATGTTGGCGGCGTATTGTGAGTCGGGGTTGTAAACGATCAGGTCTTCGCCTGTATCTGCGATGACCTGAAATTCATGGCTGCGCGACCCGCCAATTGATCCGGTATCCGCCGCGACAGCGCGAAAGGTCAGGCCCAGGCGTGTGAATATATTCATGTAAGCGTCATACATTCTGTCGTAGCTGGCCTGAGCGTCTTCCTCATTCCGGTCGAAAGAGTAGGCGTCTTTCATGGTGAATTCGCGCCCGCGCATCAGCCCAAACCGCGGCCGGCGCTCGTCTCGGAATTTTGTCTGAATATGATAGAAATTCACAGGAAGCTGGCGCCAGCTTTGGATTTCGTTGCGGGCGATATCGGTAATCACCTCTTCAGACGTTGGCTGTAAGACAAAATCACGTTGATGGCGGTCTTTTATTCTTAAAAGTTCGGGTCCGTACTCGGTCCATCGCCCCGACTCTTCCCACAGCTCCGCAGGCTGGACAATCGGCATGAGCAACTCTATGGCGCCGGCGCGATCCATCTCTTCGCGCACAATGTTTTCTATTTTTTTCAACACTCTGAGACCCAGCGGCATATACGTGTAAATGCCGCCGGCGATCTTGCGAATCATGCCCGCCCGGGTCATGAGTTGATGGCTGGTGACCTCCGCTTCGGCAGGGGCTTCTTTTAGTGTATTGATGTGATACTGGGATGCACGCATGGTAGGGTTCTCGACAGATACGTATAATCGGACGTAATTGTATTAAATTCGAAGGGGTGGCCTATGTTGGATCGCGAAGGCTACCGCCCTAATGTTGGCATTATCCTCGTTAATCAAAAAAACGAGGTGTTCTGGGGTAAACGCATTCGGGAACATTCATGGCAGTTTCCGCANGGTGGTATNAAGTACGGCGAAAGCCCGGTACAGGCAATGTACCGAGAGCTGCGCGAAGAGGTGGGTTTACTACCGGAACATGTCCGCATTTTAGGGCGAACGCGTAATTGGTTGCGATATAACGTGCCGGAAGATTTTATTCGGCGTGATTCGCGAGGTATTTATAAGGGGCAAAAACAGATTTGGTTCCTTTTGAGGTTGGTCGGTCGAGACTCCGATGTCAGCTTGCGCGCAACCCGGCATCCCGAGTTCGATGCCTGGCGCTGGAGCCATTATTGGGTCCCGCTTGATTCAGTTATCGAGTTCAAGCGCGAAGTGTATACCCAAGCGTTGAATGAGTTGTCGCTTATTCTGTTCAGGCGTAGTCAGGACAATCGCTATTTGCGGTCGCGCGGTCAGGGGGCAAAAAGCGTTCAGCGCAAGGCGGTCCTGGTGCCTGGTGCTCGCGTAACGACAACGCAATAGGATGCAAGCGGTGGGTAGGAAACAACAAGTACAAATTACTTGTTGTTTCCTAAAAACCTATTTGCGAAGTCGGGTTATCAGGCTAGATGTATCCCAGCGGCCTGCGCCCATGCGTTGTACGTCGGCGTAGAACTGGTCAACCAAGGCGGTTACCGGAACGCTGCTACCGTTATTTTTAGCTTCTTCCAGAACTAAACCAAGGTCTTTGCGCATCCAGTCGACGGCAAATCCGAAATCGAACTTGTTGTCGACCATTGTCGCACCCCGATTATCTAGCTGCCAGCTTTGCGCCGCGCCTTTTCCAATAACTGCAAGCGCCTTGTGCATGTCTAGCCCAGCCGTTGTGCCAAATGCAATGGCTTCGGAAAGGCCCTGCAGCAATCCCGCAATACATATTTGATTCACCATTTTGCAAAGTTGACCTGCGCCGGGTTCGCCCATGAGGGTAATGGCTTGTGCGTAATTACGAATAATTGGCTCGGCAAGGGCAAAAGTAGCGGGGTCTGCACCGCACATTACGGTTAAAACGCCATTCACCGCACCTGCTTGGCCTCCGGATACGGGCGCATCAACAAAATCCAGCTCCTGATTTCTTGCGATGGTGTTCAATTCGCGGGCCACGTTGGCAGACGCGGTGGTATGGTCGATAAAAATGGCGCCTTTTTTCATTCCACTAAACGCGCCATCCTGGCCCAGCACAACGCTCCGTAAGTCATTGTCGTTGCCCACGCATGCAATGACAAAATCAGCATCTTCGGCTGCTTGTGCGGGTGTGCTTGCGTGGTGTCCGGTGAACTCGGCAAGCCAGGTCTCGGCTTTTTCAACTGTGCGGTTGTAAACAGTTACTGTGTGGCCAGCCTTGCTAAGGTGGCCGGCCATAGGGTATCCCATTACGCCTAAGCCAAGAAACGCCACTTTCAAAGGTTGATTGTTTGAATAGGGGCGCTCGCCGATCGAGGTGGGCATAGCTGTCTCCTTCTTTGCGGTGATCAATGGAAATTCGGTTATTCTAACGACTTCGCAACTCATGCCGCCGATGGCTTTCGCGTTCGCGAACCATGGTTTACGATATCGCTCATGCTGCAAGACTTAGATTTTCTCGCCGCCCGCATTGGGGAACTTGTTGAACTGACTAAACAATTACAGTCAGAACACGCCGCGCTTGGCGCAAGAGCCGAAAAGGCTGAACAAGAGCGAAATCAGTTACAAACGCAACTGACACGCCAGGAAAGCGAGTTTAAAGATGTGGCTGCCCAGGCGCAACGCCACGATGCCGAGATGGCCCAGGTTCAGGCTGCTGCGCAGTCCGAGCTCGAAACGCTGCGCACAACCTCGCAGCGTGAGCTTGATGCTCTGCGTGAGCAGTTACAAGCTCAAAACGCTGAAAAGCTGCTGGAAGCGCATGCAACGCAGGCGCGTCTCGAGTCGGAGCTTAATCAGCAACGTGCCGCTTATACACAAATTCTCCAGGAACTCGAACAAAGCCGCGCGGAGGCTAATCGGTTACGTGATGCTGCCGGTGATGCGCGTCAGCGTATTGATGCACTACTAGAGCGCTTGCCGGGCGCACCGCAGGAGTAAACACATATGGAAAGAGTTGATGTTTCAATCTTGGGCCGAGAGTACTCGCTGGCCTGCGAACCGGCAGAAAAACAAGCGCTGCTTGATGCGGTGAAATTAGTCGATCAGCGAATGTTGTCTGTTAAAAGCTCTGGTAAAATTTCAAGCAACGAACGTATTGCAGTGATGGCGTCTATTCAAATTGCGGCGGAATTACTGTCAATGCGTGCACCTGATGGCCCGTTGGGCAGCGTGGCAGTCGGAGACTTCAAGCGCAAGCTGGATGACATGCACAACCAGCTTGATCTGGTGTTACCCCAGGCAAAATCTGAATAAGTTTTCGGGTCTTTGATACTTACAAAGCGTTTCTTTGTTTCTACAGGTTTGTAGGTTATCGTAGGTCCAATGGTTAGTCCCTGCGGTGTTCGTGACTTGACCTATATTTCTTGAACCAATGCTATGGCATTAGGTTGCTCGATTGACAAGTGGGCGTGAACGCCTTAATTGGTGATCCCGAAGCTTGACTGAAGGCGACCACCTTGAACTTACGGTTCCAGGATGCCGGTCTTGACGGCACATGCGGGGCATTTATAGAAAGCCCGTCTTATAAAATTAAGACGGGCTTTTTGCTTATTAGGAGGTGACTATGGTCTTGTCTGTTAGAAATGTCCGAATTGGCGCCCAGCGGGTGGCCCGTATCTTGATAACTTGCGCGGGTTTAGTTATCGCGCCCATGGTTGCTGTGGCGGGTCCGCATAATACCGGCTCAACGGAACACCATGAAATGATGGGCAAGCGTTATCACTTTCAGAATGCGGAGCATGAAAGAGGCGGTCATTATGTGCGCGTACCCCAAGCTGGCTTGCAAGCCGCTGCTTCCAGTCAAATTGCACAGGACACGGTAACGGTTACGCTATCGGCACAAGTAAACGATGCTTCTCGGCAGGCGGTGAATAGTCTGTTAACTGAATCGCTTGATACGGCGGTTGTCTCTGCAAAGAAACACGATGCAGTGAAAGTTTATTCAGGCAACTTTCGTGTCTGGCCTTTTACCGATGAAGATGGCAAAGTGACGCGCTGGCAAGGCCGGGCCGAACTTATTCTGGAGTCTAAGGATTTTGCTGCAGCTTCAGATTTGGCAGCAAGTTTGGAGAATCAACTGTCAATTACCAATATTGCGTTTTCGGTTTCGCCCGAGCGTCGTGCCGAAGCTGAAGAGGCATTGCTAGAACAGGCTGCGTCAGCCTTCAGAAAACGGGCCCAAGCCTTGGCCGCGGCTTTTGGGTTTCAAGGTTACAGCATAAAAGAATTGAATCTTGGCGGTGCAGGTGTGGAATACTCCCCCGCACCGCGAATGATGGCTATGGCTGCAGATAAAGCTTCGGTGCCCTTAGAAGGAAATACAGAAACAGTTACCGTTTCTGTTCACGGAACGATTTATCTGCAGCGCGAAAATAAATAATTAGCCCGATAGCAATCATGGGTAACGATAAAAGTTGCCCCATGGTTAGGGCCCCAAGCACGGGGCCTAAAAAGGCATCGGGCTCACGCGTGTACTCAACTAAAAAGCGGAAAACGCCATAGCCCATTAAAAACACAGCACTTACTTGGCCGGTGGGCCTGGGGATGCGGGCAAACCACCAAACAATAATGAAAAGCAGAATACCTTCCATGCCCATTTCATAAAGCTGTGAGGGGTGGCGCGCAATATTGTCTTGTAAGTGCGGAAAAACCATGGCCCACGGTAAATCGCTTGGGCGTCCCCAAAGCTCGCCATTAATAAAATTACCAAGCCTGCCGGCGGCAAGCCCCAGAGGGATCATGGGCGCGATGAAGTCACCTAATTCCAGCAGGGATCTGTTCTTGCTGCGGGCAAGCAGAAAAAGCATCACAACAACGCCTATCAAACCACCGTGGAATGACATTCCACCTTCCCATAAATAAAAAATTTCCAAAGGGTTGGAAAGATAATAGGCGGGTTTGTAAAAAAGCACATAACCCAGGCGTCCGCCTGCAACAACGCCAATTACGCCGTAGAAAATAATGTCTTCCAGGTCTTTAAGGCTAAGATCGGTTTTCCCGTGATTGATGCGCCATTTACCGGCAAGCCACACCAATCCAAAGGCAATCAGGTACATTAAACCGTACCAATGAATAGCTATAGGGCCGAGTTGGATGGCGATGGGGTCAAATTGCGGGTGAACAAGCATAAGTATCCTGATTGACGAGCGATATAAAGTTTGTTGGATAATACCGCGAACCTTACCCGTTGTTTTGCGGTCATGGGAACTCGATAGATTTGTCAGGTCCTATAAAACAATACAGAAAGCAGAGATAGGGCTTTATGATTGTTCGGGTTATTCGGCCATTAATGTTTTTATGCAAATTGATTATGAGTAAAACTGGAGTATTGTTTGCGTTTGTGCTGGTTGTGAGTTTTGCGCCGCCGGTTGTTGCGTCAGATTCATCAAAGGCAATGTCGGCAGGCCCTGACATGGTTGAAACATTTAAATGCATCGCCTGTCATCGCGTGGATGACAGCCAGGGGCGTAAACGGCTAGGGCCCGACTTCAATGTCATTGCACAACGCTATGCGGGCGATGGCGGTGATACGGTTGTGGATTATCTTGCTGCGCGTATTCGTAACGGTGGCCGGGGTAGCTGGGGCGCGGTGCCCATGCCGGCACAATCGCATGTAAACGAAAATGAAGCGCAAGCGCTGGCGCAATGGATTCTTTCTTTAATGACTGTTGAGCCATTGGCCGAAAAGTGAGGGGTGTCGTGAACAACATACAAAGCAAATCAACTGATGCGTTAAACGAAAACCTTGAAGAGGCGGTTTTGGGCGGAGGCTGTTTCTGGTGTACTGAATCCGTGTTCTCGGAATTGCAAGGGGTGCAAAGCGTAATGCCTGGTTATGCGGGGGGCGATGTTCCGAACCCCACGTACGAGGCGGTTTGTGAAAAGAACACAGGACATATTGAAGTTGTGCGTGTGGTGTTCAACCCCGCTGAAATTAGTTACGAAGCAATTTTGAAGGTTTTTTTTGCTACGCACGACCCAACCACGCTGAATCGTCAAGGCAACGATGTCGGCCCCCAATATGCATCAGTTATTTTTTATGGCTCTGCCGAACAGGAACGCATTGCAAAACATATCATGCAAGAGGTAGAAGATGCGCTTGGGCAGACAGTTGTTACGCAGCTAAGACCAGCTGCTATTTTCTGGCCTGCCGAGGAAGTGCATCACAAATACTATGCGCGTAACCCGATGCAAGGCTATTGCGTGTTTGTTATTTCGCCCAAATTGTCCAAGTTACGTTCACATTTTGGCCATCTACTTGCAACTAAATGACAGTCATGCTACAGTTCGGTTCCCTTTGGAAACGTCCTCGGGATAACCCTTAAATTTAAGGGTTGTTTAGAGGTGGGTTTAAAAGGGACAGTCATTTGTCAGAGGGTGCCAGGCATGTTTGCCGCACGTATTTGGCAGGTGATCTGGGCGAGGCCCTGAGGCGGGGTAGGCGTTGAATGTCGGGTTGGAAGTTGGTTTTA
>NZLH01000053.1 GCA_002694155.1 Pusillimonas sp.
AATGGTTTGCCCAGCGCAACAGCGGCTTGTCATTCGATGAAGTGCACATGACGCCCGGAGCCATCATCGAAGACAAAATGAAAGAACTGTCACGACAAATGCGGGACTACGTCACAGAAATGGTTAATGAAAAAGTCCGATGACCCGAATCACTGAAATACTGGCCGTGACGGCTAAAGAATGGAGAATAGATATGGATACCACCATACCGCCAGATCAGGCCGCCAGGATATTGGGCGTGTCTCGCAGTAAGATATATGATTTAGCCGCCCCGGCTGGCCCTATCCCCTGCATTAGAATCGGTAGGCGGATTATCTTCGATATGAACGATTTGATGGAGTATCGAGCGCAATGTCGATATACAGAGAAAAAACAAGCGGTCGTTTCATCTTTGAGTTCGACCGCACCATTGAAGGCAAGCGGGTCAGGACTAGAAAACGTCTTCCGTCGGCTTGGAGTAAAACCCAAGCGCACGCTTTCGACCGAAAAGAATCAGCCCGGTTATACGGCATCGCCTCGGGCGTTGAGCGTCATAGATACACAATCGAGGAAGCCGTCGAGCAATACATCAAAGACAAAAGCAGCCTAAAATCCCTCAAATCCGCCGCCGAGCACCTTGGTTCGGTCATGTGGGCATATGAAGGAAGGTTCATCGACGAACTTCCAGCAGTGGCCCAAGAGATAGCGGGAAACGCCCCTCAAAGCCCCGCCACCATCAAAAACCGAATTGCCCTATTACGCGCCGCTTGCAGGTGGGCATGGAAAAAGCACGGCATGGCTGATCGTGACCCGGCGGAAAGGCTGCAACTGCCGTCCGTCAAGAATGAGCGCCACGTTTATATCGACGTTGCCAGGCTGCATAGAATCATTCGCCATTGCAAGAATGAACAAGCCAGAAAGGTCATTGTGGTTGCTTTTTATTCAGGCATGAGGCTGTCGGAGATTTTACGTTCGACAATTGAAGGCGGGTCTTTCATCGTGCTGGATACCAAGAATGGCGACCCGATACGCAGGGTCCCCATGCATCCAAGACTAGAAACCTACATTAAAACGTGGCCGCCAGCTTGTGCTAAAAAGACCGTGCAAAAGTGGTTCCAGCTTTCCCGAGACAAGGCCGGGTTACGTGAAGTGCATTTCCACGACCTTCGCCACTCAACCGCATCAGCACTGGTAAACAGTGACGTTGACTTGTACACAGTCGGCGCAATTCTCGGGCATAAAGACCCACGCTCAACAATGCGTTATGCTCACCTAGAGCAAGCCCGACTTAAAGACGCCATCAATAAGATAGGCAAGAAAAAAGCCGCTTAAAGGGCGTGGGGGAAAATTTGACCGAATAGGGGTAAAACAGGGGGTAAATGGCAGCTATGCGAAGCTGGAAACCCGCATGAATGCTTGTTCTTACTATCGCATACTGCACTCGAAATCCGGTATACGTTTAGGCGTATCGTGAGTTCGAATCTCACCCTGTCCGCCAATGATGGTCATTATTAAAGCCGCCGAAACTCAATTTTGGCGGCTTTTTTGTTTTGGGGCTATATGGCGTTACCCTAAAACAGGGGCATACATTAAATACAGATAATTACGCTGTTACAGCATGAGCCGGCTCAACATTCAATTTCCCCCCCGAATGCTCAGCCTGCCATAAATCATAAGCCACTTGACAGCGTGACCATGCAAAACCCGCGACAACGCCACCCGGCTAACACCCAACTGTCGCGCTGCCTCGGCAACTGAAATCCCTAACGCTGGAAGAACGTCTTCTCGTAACGTCTCTCCTGGATGAGGAGGGTTATGCATACGCATTTCGTTCTCCTAGTGATAATCTTGATAATCAACCAAAATGACGTCTTGGTCTTCAAACATAAATGTTAAACGCCAATTCCCGTTAACCCACACCGACCAATGTCCTTTCAGCTTGTTCCCTGCCAGGGCATGCAAACTCCACCCCGGAAATCCATATCATCGGGACTCAACGCATCATTCAACTGTCGCAGCTGACGTGCGAGTTTCGGCGCGTGGGCAGGTTGAATACCTGCCTTTGATCCTGTTTCGAAGAAACATTGCAAGCCGCGATGCCGAAAAGATTTGATCATGCATCATTGTATCGTTGAACTATACACAGCAATATCTCACCATCTCTCAGCCATTATTTCCTGCCCATAAGCCCATGCAAACCGACATGAAACATGCTTGCGCCGAATACTTGACAGCGATAATATGAAATTACGATGAAAAGTGCTGCGGCGCTGCATCTGATTCGGTTTTGGTCACAGTGCCACAGAGGCTTGTCCTACAGGAGGTTGCCATGGCCTTACAAACACTGAATTTCAATGTCGATCTGAATAACGACGGTGCATACAGCCTATGGGAGTTATGGCTGGTTGCCAAAGAACTCTATCGTGTCCCGGGAAACCTTGTGGTCGAAGGGCTGGGCAACATTCCGTTCGTCGCCGACGCACTTAATATCCGGGCCTCTGAGTCAGCCGGTTACACCAGTTTGAACGGTACGCTGGCCGTTTTAATATCGTTGTTATTTTGGACGGCACTGCTTTTTACGGCGCTATCGTACTTATCGCCCGACGCCACCTCCGAGACCGATCCCGAACAAAAAAACAACGAAGCTAATTCACATCAGTCCGTACGAGAGCCAGTAGGCGCCACCCGACATCACAAGCATCACCACCCCGCTTCAACGTCGCCCATACCCGGCAAAGTCAGGCCGGCCTCGCTAACCGGGCATTTGGTTAACAAGCCACGCAGGTTCGCTCACTCGCGTCTGCGTCGCCCGAACCACAACCTGTTTTTCTACAAACGTTCCAAGCCGCCCATATAAGGCCGCAACACGTCCGGCACAATAACGGAACCGTCTTCCTGCTGGTAGTTTTCCACCACTGCAACCAGTGCCCGCCCTACAGCCAAACCTGAGCCATTCAACGTGTGCAGATATTCAGGTTTACCTTTTTCAGGGCGGTAACGCGCCTGCAAACGGCGCGCCTGGAAGGCTTCACAGTTCGATACCGAAGAAATTTCCCGCCAGGTATTTTGCGCCGGCAACCACACTTCAATGTCGTAAGTTTTGGCCGCCCCAAAACCCATATCACCATCACATAACAGCATGACGCGATACGGCACTTTCAGCTTCTGCAAAACCGACTCGGCATGTTGCACCATTTCATCCAGGGCGGCGTATGACTCGTCGGGGTGCGTAATTTGGACCAGCTCGACCTTGTCGAACTGATGCTGGCGGATCACGCCACGAACGTCGCGCCCGCCGCTACCTGCCTCGGAACGAAAGCAGGGTGTGTGAGCGGTAAGCTTGATAGGAAGATCGGCAACAGGCGTGATCGTGTCGCGCATCGACCCCGCCAACGTAATTTCCGAAGTGGAAATCAAATAAAGGTCTTCATGCTCAATGGGATTCCCATGCTCATCCACTGAATGATCATGCCCGCCTTTCGTCACCCAGAACATATCCTCCTTGAACTTGGGCAACTGGCCCGTTCCATACAAGGTTGAGCTGTTCACAATATAAGGCGTGTAGCACTCGGTATAGCCATGAGTTTCTGTTTGCAAATCGAGCATGAATTGCGCCATGGCGCGATGCAAACGAGCAGCGTGGCCACGCAACATCATGAAACGCGACCCCGCCAATTTGCGCGCCGATTCAAAATCCAGCCCGAAACGTTCTGCCAGCGTGACGTGATCAAGCGGTTCGAATGCCAAAGGGGCGGGGTTGCCATTGGCGTCGGACTCACCGGGAATCCAACGACGCACTTCAACGTTGTCGTCGGAAGAAGCACCTTCCGGCACCGACGGATGCGGTAAGTTGGGAATTGTCATGAGCCAACCATTCAATTCCGCCTGAATGCCCGACAACGCGTGTTCCAGCTCTTTGAGTTTGTCGGGAATGGCTTGAGACTCCGCCATTTCTTTGGACGCATCCTCGCCACGTGATTTCAATTGGCCAATCAGTTTCGACACGGCGTTACGTCGCGCCTGTAGATTTTCGGTTTCCACTTGCACCGCTTTGCGGCGCGCTTCCAGCGCCTCAAAACGCGCGGTATCGAAGGTAACACCGCGGCGGGCCAGCGCACTGACCACGCTGGATAAATCTTTACGCAACAACTGAGGGTCTAACATAATTGGCCTGAAACTATAAACTTAGCGAGACAACGTCCAATACCTTTACGCTAACGCAGCAATTGCCGCGTTCAACGTCGTGCTGGGCTGCATTGCGGCGTCGATCTTGGCGCTGTCGGGACGATAATAACCACCGATATCAACCGGCTTGCCTTGGGTTGCCTTCAGCTCTTCCAGAATCTTCGCTTCATTTTCTGTGAGCGTTTTCGCCAATTGCGTAAACTTGCCCTGCAATTCTGTATCGGTGGTTTGTGAAGCCAGCGCTTGCGCCCAGAACATAATTAAATAGAAGTGGCTACCACGGTTATCAAGCCCCCCCACTTTGCGTTCGGGCGACTTGTTTTCATCGAGCAACTTACCCGTAGCCTGATCAAGCGTTTCAGCGAGCAGTTTAGCGCGTGGGTTGTTGTAAGCATTACCCAGATGCTCCAGCGATGCCGCCAAAGCCAGGAACTCGCCCAACGAATCCCAACGCAGGAAGCCCTCTTCCACAAACTGCTGAACGTGTTTGGGCGCTGAACCACCCGCACCGGTTTCAAACAAACCACCACCGGCCATCAGCGGTACGATGGACAGCATTTTCGCACTGGTACCCACTTCCAGAATAGGGAACAGGTCGGTAAGGTAGTCGCGCAACACGTTGCCGGTAACGGAAATGGTGTCTTTACCCTGACGAATACGCTCGAGAGAGAAAAGCGTTGCATCGACCGGCTTCATAATGCGGATATCCAGACCGTTTGTATCGTGGTCTTTCAGGTAGCGCTCCACCTTCTGAATCAGTTGGGCATCATGGCCGCGTTGTGCATCAAGCCAGAAAACTGCCGGCGTGTTGCTCAGGCGTGCGCGTGTAACCGCCAGCTTGACCCAGTCTTGAATGGCGGCGTCTTTGGTTTGACACATGCGCCACAAATCCCCTTTTTCCACCTCGTGCTCAAGCAACACGTTGCCCGCGGCATCGGTGACGCGCACCACGCCGTCGGCAGGAATCACAAAGGTTTTATCGTGAGAACCGTATTCTTCAGCCGCCTGCGCCATCAGGCCGACGTCAGGCACACTGCCCATCGTTGCCGGGTCAAGGGCACCATTTTTCTTGCAGTCTTCAATAACCGCCTGATACACGCCGGAATAGCAGCGATCTGGAATCACAGCCTTCGCTTCCTGCTGCTCACCTTTTGAATTCCACATGGTGCCGGAATCACGCACGACAACGGGCATAGAAGCATCGATAATAACGTCGCTGGGCACGTGCAGGTTGGTGATACCTTTATCGGAATTCACCATAGCCAACGAAGGGCGCTCGTTATACAAAGCGTCGATATCAGCCTTGATCGTGTTTTGCTGATCTTCAGGCAACGCCGCAATTTTTGCGTATAAATCGCCGATGCCGTTGTTGGGATCAAAACCAATCTTTTCAAGCGTATCAGCGTGTTTGGCCAATACTTCTTTATAGAAGACCGACACCACGTGACCAAAAATTACCGGGTCGGACACCTTCATCATGGTCGCTTTCAGATGCACGGAAAACAGCACACCCTGTTTTTTGGCGTCTTCAATTTGCGCTTCCAAAAAGCTGCGTAATTTGCCCACCGACAGCACAGCTGCATCAATGACTTCACCGGCTTTCAACGCGGTTTTTTCTTTCAAAACCGTTTTACCGCCGTCTTTTGCGGTCAATTCGATTTTGACATCGCCCGCCTGGTCGACCGTAACCGACTTTTCGCTACCATAAAAGTCGCCCTCTTCCATGCTGGCGACATGCGCTTTGGAGTCGGACTTCCAGGCGCCCATGCGATGCGGATGCTTGCGCGCATAATTCTTTACCGACAAAGGCGCCCGGCGATCGGAGTTACCTTCACGCAAAACCGGATTGACCGCACTGCCTTTGACTTTGTCGTAACGTGCCTTAATGTCTTTTTCTTCATCATTCTTGGGCTCGTCGGGATAATCAGGCAAAGCGTAGCCCTGAGCCTGCAACTCTTTAATTGCCGCTTTCAATTGGGGAATAGAGGCACTGATATTCGGTAATTTAATAATGTTGGCTTCCGGCTTTTTCGCCAGCTCACCTAACTCGGCCAACGCATCGGGGGTTTTCTGCTCGGCAGTCAGCTTATCGGGAAACACCGCCAAAATTCGCCCCCCCAGCGAGATGTCACGCGTTTCCATGGCGATCCCGGCGGTGCGCGCAAAAGCCTCTACCATGGGAAGCAGGGAATGGGTTGCCAGAGCAGGTGCCTCGTCGGTCAGGGTATAGATAATCTTAGAAGTCATAGTTTCCTCGTAAACCTGGGTTGGGCTTTTAAATCTTATATAAGATACAAGACAATGATCGTATTATAACGACCACATCACTGCAACGACATTCCTTCAACAATTTCACGGCCAAAGCCCGAGCACGATACTTGACTGGCACCCGGCATCAGACGGGCAAAATCATAGGTAACCACCTTCCGCTCAATCGCGGCCTCAAGCCCCTTCAGAATAAGATCGGCTGCTTCAAACCAGCCCATATGACGCAACATCATCTCGGCTGAAAGAATAGCTGAGCTTGGGTTGACATAGTCTTTTCCTGCATATTGGGGGGAAGAACCATGGGTTACCTCGAATAACGCAACGGTATCCGAAAGGTTCGCGCCTGGCGCAATCCCGGTGCCCCCAATTTGCGCCGCCAGTGCTGAAGAAAAATAGTCGCCATTCAGATTCGACGTCGCAATGACATCGAACTCCATCGGTCGCAACAGCGATTGAGCCAAGAAAGCATCAGCCAACGTATCTTTCACAACGATGTCCCGGTCGGTGCGGGGATTACGAATGCGGCACCGAGGGCCGCCGTCGACCAGTTGTGCATCAAATTCCGTGCGCGCCAACTCGTATCCCCAATCACGAAATGCCCCTTCGGTAAATTTCATAATATTGCCCTTATGTACCAGCGTGACCGAATGACGATCGTGATCAATGGCGTATTGAATCGCTTTTCGCACGAGTCGTTGGGTCCCTTCGCGAGAGATGGGCTTAATGCCGATAGCGGTTGTGTCGGGGAATCGGATCTGGCTGCTTTGCAATTCATCCTGAAGAAACTGAATGAGTGCGTGTGCTTGTTTCGACTCGGCCGGGTATTCAATTCCCGCATACACGTCTTCGGCGTTCTCCCTGAAAAGCACCATATTGGTTCTTTCCGGATGACACACCGGTGAAGGCACGCCTTTGATGTAGCGCAACGGCCGCAACGAGACATATAAATCGAGCTGCTGGCGTAAAGCCACATTGAACGAACGAATCCCGCTGCTTACCGGGGTGGTAAGCGGGCCTTTAATGGCGACGCTGAAGTCCTTGATTGCTTGCACCGTTTCTTTCGGCAAACCTTCTTCGCCATAGATCTGCGCTGCCTTGGCTCCGGCGTACACCTCCATCCAATGAATGGCACGGCGCCCGGTATAGGCCTTATCAACCGCGGCATCAGTCACGCTGCGCATCACCGGCATAATATCCGCTCCGGTACCGTCGCCCTCGATAAAAGGAATTACGGGTTGGTCGGGAACCTGCAGCCCCCCAACAGCATCAACGCAAATTTTTTCCCCTGAACCGGGCACCTTAATATGTTGGTATGTCATGATTTAACCTCGTCGTCCAGGCTACGCAAGAACGCCATTTTTTCAGCAATTTTTATTTCCATGCCGCGCGCAACCGGCTGATACCAATTTTGCGCCGGCATGCCCTCCGGCAAATAGGTTTCGCCGGCCGCATAGCCGTGCGGCTCATCATGGGCATAACGATACGCGTGCCCATACCCTAACTCTTTCATTAGCCGCGTAGGTGCATTACGTAAATGCACAGGCACCTCACGACTTTTATCTTGTTTTACAAATGCCTTGGCTTGATTGTACGCAACATAACCGGCATTACTTTTGGCGGCAATGGCCAGATACATAACGGCTTGGGCAAGCGCCAACTCACCCTCGGGAGAACCCAGACGATCGTATGTAACTGCCGCCTCGTTGGCGATCTGCATGGCCCGGGGGTCTGCCAAACCAATATCTTCCCATGCCATGCGAATAATTCTTCGCGCCAGATACTTTGCGTCGGCCCCGCCATCAAGCATGCGACAAAGCCAGTAAAGCGAGGCGTCTGGGTTGGAACCCCGAACCGACTTATGCAAAGCGCTGATCTGGTCGTAGAATGCATCGCCACCCTTATCGAAACGACGCAAGTTTTGCGATAACGCAACCTCTAGCCAGTCGGAGTCAATTTGCGAACGTTCCGCCGCGCAAGCGGCTTCGGCCACAACCTCGACTGCATTAATTAACCGGCGCGCATCGCCATCCGCCCAGGCGGCTAACTGTGCACACGCGTCGTCGGTAAGCGACAAGAAGCTTTCTTCTGGTCGGCTGCGCAAATCCTCATTCAATAACGCCAGCGCTTGCGAAGCTAATTTGGCCAGATCGCCAGCCGAAAGGGGCTCGAGCACATAGACCCTTGCGCGAGACAATAATGCCGAATTAACTTCAAATGAAGGGTTTTCAGTGGTGGCGCCTATAAATGTAAACAGGCCACTTTCAACATAAGGTAAAAACGCATCTTGCTGTGCTTTATTAAACCGATGCACCTCATCAACAAAAAGAATCGTGCGTCGACCCTGGCCTTGGGCAACCTGCGCTGCAGTTACCGCATCGCGTATGTCTTTCACTCCACCCAAAACGGCGGAGATCGCTAAAAACTGCGCATCGAAGCCGTCGGCCATGAGTCGGGCCAGGGTCGTTTTACCGACACCAGGTGGCCCCCAAAAAATCATGGAATGTGGCCGACCAGACTCAAAGGCAACGCGCAATGGTTTGCCCTTGCCCAGCAAATGAGTTTGCCCTACCACCTGATCAAGCGTACGTGGCCGCAAACGCTCTGCCAAAGGCGCCCCAGAGGGCAACTTATGAGAAGAGTGAGTAAACAGATCCATTACTGCCGCAAAACGACATGATCGACACCATCGGGAACGACAAAGCGAAACGCGCTGTCGGGCAAATCGGGATTTGTTTGTACTGATTCGAACAGAATTATTGTGGTTTGCCCGAAACCATCAAGCAGTTTCAACTCGACCGGCAAACCGTCTTTAAAGCCCAGATCTACATGCTGGAAACCGGCGTCGGCGCTGTTTGGCGTAGCCCGCAACCACGCCACACCGTTATCCGTTGGTAACTCTTTAAGTTCAAAAGCCTTTTCAAGCTCGCCCGAACCAAACAATATGGCTGCAGGTGATGCGCCAACTGACGCATCAACCGACCGCTCGGTAACCTGCGCCAGGTCAGGGTCGTACTGCATAACTTGCTGTCCATTGGATACGATTAATTGTTCATAGGGCTGCATCACTTCCCATTTGAAACGTCCGGGCCGTTTAAACGCAAAATTACCTGTTTGTGCAGGCTTGGCTTCACCCGTTTGCGTTTCAGTTTGCTGGGAAAACTTGCCTGACGCGGTTTGAACCTGTTCGTTGAATTGATTTAACTGCGTTCGCGCGCTGGTTTGCGCCTGACCGAAAATGGGTAAAAAACCCAACACGGCAACGAATAAGAAAGTTTTAATCTGCATTAGAGGCGTCTCCGGGAACCAATATTTCGCGATTGCCATTTGCCTGCATGGCCGATACCAGCCCGGCCTGCTCCATTTGCTCAAGCAGCCTTGCGGCGCGGTTATAACCAATACGCAAATGGCGTTGCACCGAAGAAATAGAAGCCCGCTTGTTTTTCAAGATGACCTCAACCGCCTGATCGTACAAAGGGTCGGTCTCGGCATCGGCAAAACCAGTAACGCTGCTTACGCCATCGCCCGTTTCGCCCTCGACCGCCCCTTCAAGCAAACCTTCAACGTAATTTGGCTCACCCTGCTCTTTAAGCCGCTCTACCACGCGATGTACTTCGTCGTCGCTAACAAATGCGCCATGCACACGCACCGGTAAAGCGGTGCCCGGTGGCATATAAAGCATGTCGCCCTGACCCAGCAACGTTTCCGCGCCCATTTGGTCAAGAATCGTTCGGGAATCAACCTTGGAAGAAACCTGAAACGCGATGCGTGTGGGAATATTTGCTTTAATTAAACCGGTAATAACGTCGACACTGGGGCGCTGTGTAGCCAGAACCAGATGAATGCCTGCAGCACGCGCTTTTTGCGCCAAACGTGCAATTAGCTCCTCGATTTTCTTGCCCACCACCATCATTAAATCGGCCAGTTCGTCGATAACAACTACGATTGTCGGCAAAGTAGATAATGGCTCGGGCTCGTCTGGGGTTAGAGAGAATGGATTTGGAATAGTTTCACCACGTTTGGTGGCTTCACGAATTTTATTGTTGTAGCCCGCCAGGTTACGCACGCCCATTTTGCTTAGAAGGCGATAACGCTTTTCCATTTCGCCTACGCACCAGTTCAGGGCGTTGGCCGCATGGCGCATATCGGTTACAACCGGAGCCAGCAAATGAGGAATCCCTTCATATATGCTCATCTCGAGCATTTTCGGGTCGATAAGAATCAAGCGGGTTTGGGAAGAGTCGGCCTTATATAACAGCGACAGAATCATGGCATTAATGCCCACCGACTTACCGGAGCCCGTGGTACCAGCTACCAATAAGTGCGGCATTTTGGCCAGATCGGCCACCACCGGATTACCAGCAATGTCTTTACCCAGTGCAATCGTAAGGGTGGAAGCGCTGGAGTGGTATGTTTGCGAGCCGATAATTTCAGACAGTTTCACCATCTGGCGGCGTGGATTAGGTAATTCCAGGCCCATTAAATTCTTGCCGGGAATCGTTTCCACCACCCGGATACTGACCAGGCTAAGCGCGCGCGCCAGATCTTTAGCCAGGTTTACAATTTGGCTACCCTTTACGCCGGTATCAGGCTCAATTTCGTAGCGGGTAATGACCGGGCCGGCCTGCGCCGCCACCAC
Organism: Pusillimonas sp.; assembly: GCA_002694155.1. Lineage (GTDB taxonomy): Bacteria > Pseudomonadota > Gammaproteobacteria > Burkholderiales > Burkholderiaceae_B > Neopusillimonas. The sequence goes on from NZLH01000053.1 coordinate 11,069, forward strand.
GGTTACGCGCACCCCAAAATCGGACAATTTCTTTTCAATAAGACGCGACGTGAACTCGATAGTTTCGGGCGAAACGGTTTCGGGCGCATCGGTTACCGCATCTAAAAGGCCAATTTCCGGAATATCCCCCGACGCATCGGACGGCGGCGCAAATAAAGTTTTCTGCTTTTCTTTCTCGGCACGCTGTGATCGAGGAATGGACACTATCGCCGGCTCGATACGAACGGGTTGGTCGTGAACCAGTTTTTCCTGCGTGGCCGTTACCTTCTCTTCACGCTCGGCCTTCTTGGTTTGCCCCACCTTGCGATCCTCGCGGGCTACTTTGAACTGCCAAAGACGCACTGCCAACCGCTCGGCGCCCGCCCCAACCCGTTCGGCTACATTCAGCCAGGAAAAACGAAAAAACAGGCTGGCACCCACGGCAACGAACACAAGCAGCAATAAAGACGAACCGGTCATACCCAGAAGATAGGCCAAGGCCTGACCTAACAACTTGCCCAGCTCACCTCCCGCGCCGGCGGGCAGAGTTGAAGCAAAATTAGGCCGTTGCAGGGCTTCGGTTCCCATTAAGCCAATAAACAACAGGAAAAAACCAACGCCCACCTCCCAACGCAAGCGCGGTAGGGGGTCAGGCCTTGAGGCATCGGGTAACAAATGCCCGGTAAGCCGATAGAAGCCCACCGCTACACGTTGTGCAAGCAAAATTACCCAAAGCCAGGCCGAGTAACCAAATAAAAACAAGAGCAAATCGGCAATATAGGCGCCAAGCGTGCCGCCGCGATTCAATGTTACGCTAGAGTGCACGGAGTGCGACCAGCCGGGGTCAGACGGCGACCAGGTCGCCAGCACCAATGCCAACCAAGACGCCAGTGCGGCGAAGAAAATCCAACGCGCCTCACGCAGCAAACCGGATACCCGAGTTTGCAGGGGTGAGGGGCCATTGCGTACATTGCGCGAGGAACGAGTAGGTGCTGCCGGTAATCTAGCCATGGACTCATTATAATTGGCTGACACTAATTTCGGATATTCTGTCATGACCACTGCAAAACACGCCAAAGTCATTATTCTTGGATCCGGCCCTGCCGGGTACACCGCGGCCGTCTATGCTGCCCGCGCCAACCTGAATCCCGTGCTTATTACCGGGCTTGAACAGGGCGGCCAACTCATGACCACAACAGATGTCGATAACTGGCCCGCCGATGCTAACGGCGTGCAAGGGCCCGACCTAATGCAGCGCTTTCAAGAGCATGCCGAGCGCTTCGAAACCGAAATGGTTTTCGACCATATCGCCAGTGTCGATTTATCGAAGCGGCCGTTCACACTTAACGGTGACTCCGGAGACGTTTACACATGCGATTCTCTCATTATCTCCACCGGCGCGTCAGCCCAATACCTGGGCCTGCCGTCTGAAGAAGCCTTTATGGGGCGCGGGGTGTCCGCCTGCGCCACATGCGATGGTTTCTTTTATAAAAAACAAGATGTTGTCGTTGTTGGCGGCGGCAATACGGCGGTTGAAGAAGCACTTTATCTTTCAAATATTTGCAATTCTGTCACGCTTATTCATCGTCGCGACAAGTTCCGCGCCGAACCCATCATGGTCGACAAAATGATGGAAAAAGTAAATAACGGAAACATGCGCCTGAAGCTGTTTTATGAACTTCAGGAAGTACTGGGCGACAATAGCGGCGTAACCGGCGTGCGCATCCGCAATAATCAGTCTGATGAAACCGAAGACCTGGATGTTACCGGCGTTTTTATTGCCATTGGCCATAAACCCAACACGGGTATTTTCGAGGGCCAACTGAACATGGAAAATGGTTACATTATTACGAAAAGCGGTTTGAACGGGTTGGCCACGATGACGTCGGTTCCTGGCGTATTTGCCGCCGGCGACGTTCAAGACCACGTATATCGTCAGGCCATTACCAGCGCCGGCACAGGTTGTATGGCGGCGCTGGATGCACAGCGCTGGTTGGAGAATGAAGGTTAGTAAGTACGGCCTGGCCGACCTGAAGAAACTGCGCCGCGTAGCTTCCGACGCGTCTGCCAAGCAACCAACTGGCCGCAGTGCAACGCAACCTGCCCGTACGCCGCCGGGCGGGCGGGCAAGCGCTTTACCGGAAGCGCTTACAGCCGAAGACCGCGCACTATTTAAACGCGCGGTTCGCACGGTACAACCGCTTCAGCCGTCGAATGTTGCCATTTTGCCGCCCACCCCAAAAGCCCATCCGAATGTCTTGAAACAAAAGCGGCAGGCTGCAACAGGTGGTCAGGCGGAAGCGTTATCACAACGCTTGTCCGACCACTATCACCCTGCCGCCGCCCGGTTTGAACCAGGTAATTATCTTCGCACGGGCATTGGCCCGGATGTGCTGAAAAACTTAAAACGTCAGAAATGGCCTATTACAGCCAGCCTGGACCTGCACGGTGCCACGCTGGACGAAGCTCGCACCCGCCTGGAGCAATTTTTGCAGTCGTGTCTTTCGCATGGTGTGAAGTGCATCAGAATCGTTCACGGCAAAGGGTATGGTTCGAAAGAAGGAACGCCGGTGCTGAAAGATTCGGTTCGCCGGTGGCTGGCCCAATTTGAAGCAGTGATTGCTTTTACCGAGTGTACTGAGCAGAACGGGGGTTCGGGCGCGGTACAAGTGCTGCTTGAAATTCCGAAAAAACATATTTCGGTTTAAACTGTAAAAACATAACCAATGATAAAAAACAAAGGCCGGTGAATACTCACCGGCCTTTGCGTTTCTTGATTATTATGGGTACCGCTTCCTGCCATTTAATGGCAGATATAGTTTTATATCCGAAATATCGGTTTGCCCATGCAGGGCTTGTCTCCTCACCTGCATGAAATGAATTGTGCACGACTTGCTACAACTTGACACTTAGGGATTGCACTTAGGCCGTGCATCCATCACCAAATAATTACACCTGTATTGCACCAAATCGGAGATTTGCACCTGAATGGTGCAATAAACCCTTATATCCTCGCTTTTTCTTAGTACTACCACACGACAAAAACCCGATTGTTTCTGCTACATTTCAAGCACACCTACAGCGGCCTACACGGCACCAGGACAACACGCACAGGAGAAACCCACCGGCATGACGCTGCGCGGCGCCCCAAAAATTTTCTGCATTTCGCTTATTATTCTCGCACTGACGGGTTGTCTCTCGTCGCGTGGTCTTAATGATCAAGGCCCGAACAACGAAGCCATGTCGATCGACCAAATGGCTCAAACCGATTTCAACCGCACCGTGACGGTAGCCATGCGAGACAACCTTGACAGCCTGAAACGTCTTTCGGAAAAGCTCTATAA
>NZLH01000054.1 GCA_002694155.1 Pusillimonas sp.
ACGCACGCCTTCAATGCCCAGCCCACGCATTAGGCGCTCGACCGTACATCGTGCCACGCGCATGCCCTCACGATTCATCTGCCTCCAGACTTTGCGGGCACCGTAGACGCGAAAGTTCTGCTCCCAGACTCGATAGATCTGCGGCTTCAGTTGTTCGTCCTTGCGGGCCCGCTGGCTGCGTAGCTGTGGTTCTCGACCTCGGGCGGCATGCCGCCTGTAGGCTGACGGGGCGACCTGCAATACCTTGCAGATCGGCTCGACCCCGTACAGGTCCCGATGCTGATCAATATAGGCGTTTACTTCTTCAGTTCGCGGTCGAGCGCCGCCTGGGCGAAAAAAGCGCTGGCCGACTTCAGAATCTCGTTGGCCCGCCGCAATTCGCGGTTCTCCTTCTCCAGCGCCTTGAGACGCTCGCGCTCTTCTGTCGTCACGCCGGGGCGCGCACCCCGATCGATCTCCGCTCGTTTAATCCAGTCCAATAACGTGGTGGGCGTGCAGCCGATCTTCGACGCAATCGACTCGACAGCCGCCCACAGCGACCGATACTCGTCACGATGCTCCTGCACCAGGCGCACGGCGCGTTCACGGACTTCAGGGGAAAATTTGTTGTTCTTGCTCATGGCTCCATTCTCTCAAGAATTGAAGCCTCCTCAAAACCCGGTTCGATTCAGTTTTCTGTTGGGCGTGTCGCTTGGTGAGGAGGGTGGACTGATGATGTTCGGATGATTGGAATTATGAAAATGGTCTTGATTGACGGCCGTTGAAGTGCTTGAGTGAGTTTCACGCGTGAAATTCGGGCGCTTCAGCAAGCCGGGTTTGCTACCAGAAAAAGCCTATCTTATTGGCAGCTAGTCTTTAGTCTCAGCGGAATATGTTCAACGTCAACTATCTTGGCCGGCGTCAAGTTAATTGTCGCTGAACAGGAATACGCATTTAGTCGCAAGCTTACCAATGTGGATAAATCCGACGTGAGGTTTCTGATTTTCTGTTGGGCTTGTAGCCTGATGAGGAGGATGGGCTGGTGTTCGGCCGTACCGGAGTTATTGTGAAAGGGTTCTTGATTGATGGTCGTTGAAGCGATTGAGTGAGTTTCACGCGTGAAACTCGGGCATTTCAGCAACCGAGGTTTACCATCAGAAAAAGTCCGTCGCGTATTGATGGTCAGTCGGTCGTTACCAGAGGGTTAGATACGGCGTGGGAATCGGGTCGGTTTTAGCTGTGTTCTCGAGTATCTTTGAGCTCCTACAGCTGGCGCCGGTACAGTTTATGTGGCATAGATAAAATATTGATTTTCATGGTGAAATCCATTTTCAATGTATTTGAAAATGGCATCCTTTGGTGTGTGGCTTGGCTTTGAGACCGGCACATTGAGCACCGTTTGAATGCAATAAAACCTTGGTTTACAATCCTCATTAATATAATTAGTTTTGTAAACCAACTGAGGCTGGCCATGTTCAACACCCGACTTCACCGCGCTCGTAAGGCAGCTGGGTTATCCCTGCGAGATCTAGGCGAGCGCGTGGGCGTCTCTCACGCCGCCATCAAGAAGTATGAAGACGGTGTGGCAATGCCGTCTTCGGACATTTTGATTGCGCTTTCGCGCGCCCTCAAAGTGCGTACCGAGTATTTTTTCCGTCCGGATACCGTCGCCTTGGAGGGAATCGAGTACCGCAAACGCAGCTCCTTGCCCAAGAAGCGCCTGGACGCGATCACTCATGAAATCATTGATCAGATTGAACGCCGCATTGAGTTGGAGAACCTCTTTCCGCAGCCGCCAGTCAAGTCGTTTGCGATGATCAATGGGGCCGTTGACCACATTTCCTCAATGGATCAAATCGAAAAGGTCGCTGAAAGTGTCCGTAGCGAGTGGTGTCTTGGTCTTGATCCCATCCCTGATCTGATTGATGTGTTGGAAACAAATGGCATTCGCGTATTCATGATTGAAGCAGATGCTGAAAACAAGTTCGACGGTCTTGCAGCCCGAGTTAATGGCATGCCCATCGTGGTCGTTGGGCGGCATTGGCCGGGGGATCGCCAACGTTTTACCCTGGCTCACGAACTTGGGCATCTCATCCTGGAAGGTCGTCTTGCGGATGATCTGGACGAGGAAATGGCATGCAACCGTTTCGCCGGGGCCTTTCTGTTTCCCCAAGCATCAGTTCTGCAAGAGCTCGGGCAGCATCGCAATGCAATTGAACTTAAGGAGCTTGGCCTTCTCAAGGAAGAGTTTGGTCTTTCAATGGCAGGGATTCTCTACCGCGCCCGTGATCTGGGCATCATCACCCCAGCCTATCGTGAAGAGCAAGCGAAACTGTTTCGCTTCAAGGGCTGGTTTCGGAAAGAGCCGGGGAATGCGTATCCCTCCGAGAAGGCTCATCTCTTCGAACAATTGGTGTTCCATGCTTTGGCCGAAGAATATATTGGCGAGTCAAAAGCCGCAGAGTTGATGAATATGCCATTGCAACAGTTTCGGCGTGTCCGCTCAATGGAGGGCGGCGATGCTGCTGTTAATCAGTGATGCCAACATCTTGATGGATGTCGAAGTGGGCGATTTAGTGGCACCGATGTTCAGCTTGGGCTACCAGTTCGCCGTGCCTGATGTTCTCTATTACGAGGAGTTGGAAGAGCAGCATGCGCAGCTGCTGGACATGGGGTTGCAAGTTCGCACGATGCCGGCGGAAAGGGTCGAGCGAGTCCAGGTACTGAGCCGAACCTACGCCAAGCCTGGCCGCAATGATCTGTTCGCACTGGCGTTGGCTGAGGCTGAAAAATGCCCCTTGTTGACTGGTGATGCGGCACTTAGAGTGGCGGCTGAAATGGAGGGGATCAATGTCAAGGGAACTGTATGGCTGATGTCGCAGATGGTAAGTGTGCTATTAAGCATAAAATTGCCATTCGGAAGACTTATGCTTTAAATCCCGATCGGCAACATTATGCTTTATTGGGATCAGAGGTTAGACTACAAAGTTTGCCTGAGAATTGCTAAAAGCCAGTCATTTGACTGGCTTTTTTTCGTTTGCACTCCTCGATTGGCCACGAGATTCAGACCTTCGTATCCGTCCGGCGAACGGCTCTACCCCATTTATGAACTGACCCCAATTAGTTGGACATTTGAAGCGGATGGTTGGACTGACCAGCGAATTACACGCACTTCTGGCCTATGATTGGACTGACCAGATTAAATTTATGAGTATCCGAAAAATACTCTTACCAGGAGATCGTCAGGTTCATAAACAGCCCTTTGGATCGATCTTTCGCCCCACCTCCAATATTGAAACGGTACTGAATCGTCCAATCCAGATAGGATTTTTCAGCGCTGTAGTGATTACTTCGAAACCAGTAACGAACCCCAAAACCTGGCCCGACACCCATCGACCAGGACTGTCCATTGCCTTGCAAGGCAAATTGCCCCACCCCATCAATATCCGCGCGTGAATTCTCTTTTTGCCAGTCTGCTGCGAACACGACATGAGGATAAAGGATCATTGTCGGGCTAACTGTTTCAAGCCGCACACTTTTCCCAACCCGCAGCTCGGAAGACAAAAACTGATACTCGCGTTTTATGCGCCCTGACTGATTGAATACCTGCGCGCCGCTATCGCGGAAATCTGCAGAAACATCGTTCCAAAGGTAACCAGCCTGGGCATAGCCTTCGATACGCCACCAGCTTTTCTTGTCCTGGCGCAACTCAGTACCTTTGTAATAAGCGTAAGTAACGTAGGCAAGCCAATCGCCATCGTAACCGGCCGTTTGGTACTCTTTGCCCGGAATACCCAACGAGCAATCGTTAGGGCTCGCGCTTCCCAAGCGCGAGCGGGTTCCCAGATTAAAGCGTCGCTCAAGACCAAAAGTCAGTCCGAAGGAAGATGACGGTGTAAAACGTAAACCCAATGCCCCAACGGTACTTGGCAGGCCTGTCACACTGCGATAACTGTCTGCGGGGAAACGATTCCCGCACTCATCAAAACTTTCGTCAACTGACGTTCCGCTATCGTGCAACGTATTGGATGCGCGACCATACACCTCGAACACTCGGGTTGATGAATTCAATATCTGGGACGGACGCCAAAACACCTCGGCAGTATTGAATACGGCGTCTCCCAAAGCCGCGCTGGGGCTGCCGCCAAGCCCGGATGTAGCTGGTCGCGCTCCACGATAGCCCGCAGACACATAGCCCCCCCACTCTCGCTCCAGATTCGAGATATTCTCGCGCAGATTCAGCCGCTGCTCTGGAGTAAGCGCGAGCTTGCCGGCATCAGCCGCATCAATACTTTCCTTCAGAATGGTTGTCGCCTCGCGCTTTTTCCCGGCTGCCGCAGCAGCAAAGCCCGCATCAAGCGCAACACGCGGATTCGTTTTACCCGTGGCACGGGCCTTTTCAAAGTCGGTGTAAGCAAAGTCAGCCCGCCCTAGGCGCTGATAAAGGTAAGCTCTTTGCACCAGCAGCGCTGCATCATCCGGCTGCGTTGCCAATGCGCTATTCAAACGATCCAGCGCCTCCAGATTCTGTGCCCTGTTTCCGGCCGCCAATGAGGTCGTCAACAGCCGCTGCATATTTTCATCATCAGGCGTCAGATCGACTGCCTGACGTGCCAAATCGATTGCCTGCTCGAATTCCCTTTGATCGTAAGCTGCGTAGGCCCGCCGAGCAAATTCCGCTGCCTGCTCGGCACGAGCCTTGGCTTCCTGCTCTTCACGAAAAGCCTGAATATCGATTTTTCTGTCTTCCAGCTGTTGACGATTAGTGGCGCCGACCGCAAGCGCAGTGTCTATCGCATTGTTGACGGCATAGGGGTCATTCAGGACTCGTAACGAATCCACCCACAGCAGCGCCCAATTGCCTTGCGCAGGCGCAAGACGAAACGCCTGCTCTGCAAGCGACGCGGCCTGTTTGTAATCTCCGCTCTCGTAAGCAGAATAAGCTTTGGTGGCAAGCGGATAAGCCTTTTGATACGCACGCTGCCGGGCTGACACTTTTGGCGTTGCCGGTTGGGCAGCAGCCGGCAACGCGCGATCAGGCTCGCTGATCGGGCTGGGAGGTGGTTCTATTGCTTTTTCCACCTGAGTAAAAACGGCGCGATAAAGCCCTTGTTTTTTAGCAACGCTTGCCACAAGGGCCGCTTCCTGTGGCCTTTTCAACTGCTGCAACGCATAAATTTGCAAAACATACAATTGTGGCGCTTGCGGTTCCAGCTTGGCAGCTTGCCCAGCCAATCTCAGCGCGCCCTCGTAATCATGCTCGGCATAGGCCTTGAAGGCGGCATCAGCCAATTCCCAGGCTTGGCCTGTAAGCGGGCTGTCTGGTGTTTCAGAACGCGCCGCAGGCGCAGGCGAGTCGACGGGCTCGGCATGTCCTGGCGCACCAAGCGCGGTAACGCAACAGAAAAGCAGTAACGTCAGCGTGCGTGAAATGCTCATCATGTCTTAACCGCCTCTTTCAATAGCTGACTTGCACTCGTATCTTGCGCATCAAGCCACTGCATTTGAAAATCAATCGCTTCGTTCAGGATCACGTCTGACACTATTTGGCGTTCCAGAAGAATTTCTCCAAGTGGCCTGTTGCCCTGCTCACGCTGCATTTGCAACGCCTTTTCCAGCTCTGTCTCGCTGACTGCACGCCACGAAAGCAGGATTTCCCCTAAGCGCTGACGCTCTGGCTGCAGCAATTCCGTTGCAGGAAAATCATGCATTGTTTTATCCCACACCAGTTGCGTTCCAAAAATATAATTAACAATAAACAGGCGCCAAGCGCGCGCCGCAGCCATGGCGTTAACAAAATTGCCCACGATCATGCGGGGGAAAGACAGCAAGGCATGCTCCCAACCGTACAAACGATTTACAAAATAAAAACGGTGCGCCCCACGCACAATAAAAAACATCAGATTCAACTTAAGCAGATCAACCGCCCACGAATTGGGCGCAAACAGCGTCGGGTAATACGTTGTCCACCAGCCTAACTCATCGGCAATTTGAAAAAGAATAAAATTGAAAACCAGAAAATACGCAACAACTGCGACAAACGAAGTCACCAGGCCCTTTCGATCACGAAAGAAAAAATACTTTTCAGTCAGCGAGCCTTCCCATCCAACGAGTTTCCAGCCTTGAAGGCTGATACCCAAAGTCCAACGGGATTTCTGACGGTAAGCAGTACGGAACGTATTCGGAAAATATTCACGCACACTCATTGAATCATGAATCGCCTGAGTCGTTGGCTTTCCCAACCCCAGCCAACGGCGCCGGGTACGTGTGTACTGTACCGGGAANTTGGCAAAAATCTGCTTCATTCCTCTGCGTGCCAGGCGNGCNCCGATGTCGTAATCCTCGGTCAGTGTACTGGTNTTGAANGGTTGATTANCACTTTCANTGGCCAATTCACNGATCGCTTTCAAGGAAAAGCATGTTCCCACCCCGGCCGAAGGCACCATACCCGAAAGAAACTCACGTACGACCATATCTTTGGCGTGCGACTCGGCAAACTCGTCCATATAAGTTCCTGCCACGAGTTCGTCCCAATGCCGTTCCAATGAAGCCACGGGCAACTGAATAAAATCAATGCGCGGCAACAAATAGTTGAAGTATTTGAGCTCCAGCGGATGCAACACATCTTCACAGTCGTGAAGGATAACCCCGGCATATGGTTCCTTCATGATCTGTTGGTCACGAAAAATAGCCTGGACAATCCAATTCAGACAATCAGCCTTGCATGTCGGTCCGGGATGAGGAACCTCCACACGCACAAGCATGCGGTAACGTCGCCGCATGCGTTCAACCTCGGCAATCGTACGCGCATCGTTGCAGTATGTTCCCACATAAATTCTGTAATTGCCGTAATCCAACGTTGCGATCATCGCTTCAAGCATCGGTGCAATAACATCGTACTCATGCCATGCCGGAACCATCACCGCCAGCGGCTGCTCAGGCTTGCCCCGAAGGTCTTCCTCGTTGAGCCTGGTAAATTTCTTCTTGAGAGAAAAACGTCGATATAAGCGCCTGACCCAATAACAAATATCGATAAACGTGTCATCAACACTTGAAATCAGGATGACGATTGCAACCGCAATCGCCATCATTTCCAGAAACCTGAAATAATCGGCCAGAAAGAATGTTGCGCTTAACCCAAACATAGGAGTCAGCTATTTCGTACCATTTCGGCGACCAGAACGATAAGCAAGCGCCACAAGCAACAGAACCAGGAACAATAAACCCACAATCGTTGGCACGCCCCACGAGAAGAAGCGGCGCCACTCATAAAACACCGACTGCGCACGCTCAGTCAATGTCGATCCCGCCGGGTTGGTCGAATCAATCCAACTCACCAGGCCAGAGGAAGTTACAATGGCGATATCACCCCGATCAAGCTCATAGGGTGTTACCAATTTCAGACCGGAGTCCGGCTTATCGACTTTGGGCAACGCATTCCAGTAAAGCCCGAAATACTCGCCTGAGTGAACCACTTCAATGCTACTCACGTCGCTCAAACCGCCAATATTGAGTTGCTCGGACTCATACCCGTTAATAACCAGTCGGCCATCGTCATTGACTGAAACGGCTGGAGACACAGACTTCACCGGCACACCCATGGCGACAAACAAACCATTGGGCTCGTACTCGGTATCCGGGGCCTGCAACACCAATTGCGCGCCTTGGGGAGACAAGCCACTGGCACTTGCCAAACGCACGACATCAGATAAATGCGCGGGAGCATTGGCAAGCCAATCGGCAGGCAGAACCAGATTGGCTTTATTTGCCAACATCGGCATAAGCCCGTTGAATGTCGGTTCCGGTGTCGCCTTGTCGGTGCGCACATAACTGGTGGGCATTACGGCAAACGGAAACCCTACCTGTGGCTCGGTGCAACCATTCGCCGACGGCAGCCGTTGCAGCATTACCTTCAATTGGTTCGATTGTCCGATGGCATACGAGGGAATGCGGGCGCTGATCCGCTCGGCCTCGCCATCAGCCTGCAACTGGGTCGCCGTCAGCAAAATATCATTCCAGGATACCGACAATACCGGTCGCGCGCCGGATGTATCGGGCGACGCAGCCACATCAAGCACGAGTTCGCTCGGCACACGCCCATTAAAATCAACGGAACGAAAAGTGAAGTCGGTTTGCCATACGGCATGGTTGACCACATCCATGCTCCGCGTATTTGCCCCTAAATTGTCCAGTTTGAGAACACCGGACGGGCTCAACGGCTTGGCCTTTGCCGCACTGACCTCGACCGCCGACGCATTAAGAATATTGCGCCACTGCAGACCAAAAAGTTCTGCAACGTTTTCTGCGGCACTGGCCTTGATTACGACAACGCGACTTGAGCCCCTGCCCAGTATCATCACATTATGATCGGCCATGAATGTGCTATCGAGAAAAGTTTTGCTGATGGCGTCGTTGAACCACCCGATTTGAGCGGGCGTTTCAAGCGTGCTCCTGAACGCAGCCAAAGTGCGCTCCAAACGTGTTGTCAGCGCGTCGTCTGCAATAACGACGTCGCCCAGCAAACTTTTCGGGTCAAGTAGCAATAATCCGCCAAAAACGGCATCCTCAAGCACAACCGATTCTGGCTGGCCTGTGAGCCGTTCGGAAATAGTATGGCCGCGAAGGACGTCGGGGATCTGAACCGGCGACACCTCGATACGGCTACCTTCGGGGGCCAGGCTTTGAATATTCAATTGCTTGCCCGCAAGCTCCAAGGCCGTGCCAACACGCCAGGCCGCATCGAATGCCGCCTGGCTTAACGTTGCATCAGAAACGGCCAACACGCCATCGGCCGGCAACAACTGCCAGGCAGACGCAAGATCAAGAGTCACGGAGTCAGGGACGCTGTATCCGATACCTGTCGTCGGTTCTATGATCAAACTGTTTGTACTAGCAGGTTCAATTTCGCATGTGCGCAACGTTCTGTTCGACAACCAGTTAACCTGCAGCTCGACAAAACCGCGGCGCGACTCACTCTTGGATATGGGCAGTTTCAAATCAATCTTTCCCGAATCGCCAGTGTAAACACGTGTGAACACGGGTTGCCCATTAACCATCAGCTGCAGCCTTCCTCCCGACTCTTCGCCCACCAGATAACGAGCGCGAAACAATACTTCTTGCTCGGAGAGCATCGTATTCCGGGCCACCGGAAGATAAAAGACGCGCGTTTCGCCTGTTTCCGCCATTACAACCGGCTCTGGCAGGCCTGAATTGCCAAGGGTTTGCGTTAGCCGCTGGAAGGAAGACTGATTTACAACCGGGGCAGAAGCCGGATCGACGGGCTGCGCGTGAGAAACTCCACCCAAAACTGCCAGCGGCAATGCACACACGAGGACAAGACTGCCAACAAGCCAGCGGAAGAAGAAACGACGCATAATGACGACAATAGCCTTAGTTAGACAAAAATTAAGTGACGAAAGCGGGATTGAACTCTTGAACCGGCTCATTGAGAAGCGCATGCACAATTCGTTCGCTGGCTCGCCCGTCGCCGTACGGGTTGGCGCTTTTGCAAAAACTATCGTAATAAGACGCATCGCGTAACAAACGCTGCGTCTCTTTTACGATGCTATCGACATGCGTGCCCACCAATTTGGCCGTGCCATTGGCAACCGCTTCGGGGCGCTCGGTTACGTCGCGCATGACCAGTACAGGCGTCTTTAAATGCGGGGCCTCTTCCTGAACGCCTCCGGAGTCGGTCAGGATGACACTCGCCCTGCGCATGAGCCACACAAAGGCCAGATAATCTGTTGGCGGAACGAGATAAATATTGGGGATGTGACTTAACGCAAGCTGCACGGCACTTTGCACGTTGGGATTCATGTGAACGGGGTAAACGATCTGGATACCCGGATCTTTTGCAAGCTCCGTCAGCCCCTCGCAAATATTCAGCAAACCTTGCCCAAAATTTTCACGACGATGCCCGGTCACCAAAACCAGTTGGCGCTGCTCATCAATAAAATCAAACTGTTGCTCAATAGGCGCTACCCGCTTGGGGTCGTCGAGCAACTTACAAGCCAAACCCAACGCATCGATCACGGTGTTACCGGTTACCCAGCACCGACCGGCCAGTTCTGCTCGCAACAAATTGTTTTTCGCAGCCTCGGTCGGTGCAAACAAAAAGCTGCTCACCGTATCGATGGCGCAGCGGTTCATTTCTTCCGGAAAAGGTTGAGCCAGATCCCCTGTGCGTAGCCCCGCCTCGATATGAGCAACTTTGCACTTGGCATGGAAACCGGCTAGCGCAGCCGCCATGGCGGTGGTTGTATCGCCGTGGACCAGCACAAGATCAGGGCGGGACTGACGAATGAGATCGTCCATGGCGAGCAAAATTCGGGCCGTCAGGCTGTTGAGCGTTTGCCCTTCGTGCATTACA
>NZLH01000055.1 GCA_002694155.1 Pusillimonas sp.
TATCTAAATTTGTAATTCTTACATACTTAAAATCTGCTGCTGTTACTGTTGTTGCCATATTATTTTATTTTTATTTATTTAAAAAGCTGATAATCTATCATTTATTTTTTCTATTAAACTAATTTCAGATGTGCCATCATATATTTGTATTTCAAAAATACTACCCTCTAAGTCATTAACGTCAGTTTTTCTTACTCCCAACGCATCAAGCAAAAATGAACCTTGTCTTGTGTTTGTGTCAGTCTGTTCCACACTGTTAAAAAACACTTTAATTAACCCATCATCATCTCTAGAAATTACTAAGTTAAATGGTGTTGCATCTACAATAGAACCTGTATTTAAATCAAAATCCTGAGCTGTACTACCAGCTATTCTAATAGTAATTGTTGTACTATCTTTAACTCTTATAAAATGACCTGTTGCAGTGTTATCTGCTAAAATCACATCATTACTAATTGGATCTTCAATACTTGCTCTTATTGCAATAATAAACATTTCATCTAATACTATATCAGAAGAACTTTGTAATTTTTGATTACTACCATTAAAAGTAACTGCACCATCAGTAGCAGTATATGAAGGGCTTTCACCCTCTGCTCCAGAATGTGACATATTAAAATTACCTGTTTGATCAGTCCAGCTTGATACCTGTGCTATATCAGAACCTCCTAAACTTTTAAATTTATAAAATGCTTTTATAAGGGATTCAGAAGATGGATCAAACTCATCTTTGACAATAGAATTAGGAGATATTGATGATGCTAATTTCATTATGCTGTTGTATCTCCATCTGTTTCTCTATAACCAATGGCTAATCCACTGGTAAGAGTTATAGCTGTTATTCTTAAAAAAATAGTAGTTCCTGCTGGTATAGTAGTTTGCAAAAGACTATCACCATCTGCATTTGCTACTGTTATACTTGCTATAACACTTTGTTTAACAAAATGTACTGCATAATAATCTTTACCAGTTTGAGCTGCTGTTGTAAAAATATTGTGACCACCACCTTTACCTAACATCTCTAATAATAATGTGTTATCTGTATCGTATCTACTCATTTGTTTTTTATTTTAATATCAATATTTTGTTGTACATACTTTAACTTGCCAGTATATATTGTTTGAACCAGCACCTGAATCTTTGATAAAAGCAATAAGGTAATCACCAGCAGTCAAAGAAGAACTAGTTATTGTGGTTTCATTTATTCTAACTAATTTTTGTGTATTACCTAAACCTGTAACTGCAATCTCATCTATAACAACTGGATTCATGTTACTTGTATCGTCAGCAGTAGGTGTTACTTTTGCTATGGCTAATGTAACTGTGTCAGTACCATTTGAATTTAGCCACCCAGTAATTTTATACACAGTTGAATCTGAATCAACAACCAAATTAGACGACCTTGTTATTAAGTTTGCAGGTTGTATAACTATGTCGGTTACTGCTGTTTGACTCGTATCTATACTATACTGAAAAGGTGATTGATTATCGGTTATATGTGCAGCTCTATAATAGTTAGCATTACTATAATCTTCTGCTCTTAAATAACCTATAATAGTATAATCAACACTACCCATTAAGTTTTTTGATTGATATTCTAAACTACCATCTGTATTAGCAGTACCAGTACCTATGTCTTTTGATAATACTGTATCATTCGCTGCTGATTCAAAACCTTTCGGTTGATGCCTGTTTGCATCATCTAAATTTTTATGTTCGTTTATAGCCATAATTAACAATTATCACAAGGACAAAAATCTTTGTAGCTTGTGTAGGTTCTTGGATGATAATTTTTTGTATATATACTATCATACATAATTATACCATGATTTTTATATGCAAAACCTCTATTTGGAGTATTGTTTGCATATGTTGGATATTGACCACTTTGATCNTCATCCTCAATATAATCCATCATATCTTTAAGGTATATACTTGCTTTTCTATATGTGTCTTGTTTGTAAGCGTTAAGTTCTGATGGGTCTACAATAGAAGAAAACTCATCTATATTATGTACAATCCCCATGCTTGAACTATTGCTTTGNATCTCATTNATAACTTCAAATCTTACAAACCAACATAAAGTTCTTGTTAAAAAATCATCCATTAATGTTTGATTNGCAGTTGACAAAGTACCNGTTGGATCATGTTGTGTTTTTAACTCTTCATAAAACTTTTTACCAAGAATAGGTTTTATATGTGCNAACTCTGCAAGTAAAATTGAGTTGCTTGATATNAGTGCAGGGTCTGTGTTAGCATTTGTAAAACTNTTACTAATTACTTCTGCTGCTGTTACTAATGTTGCTTTGTTNTTTACGTTTGCCATATTACTGCTGTATTTCTACTGATTTTTCTTCTTCTATCACTCCATCTCCATCATCATCTCTTTGAGTAACTATNATTTCTCTATCTGCAATAAACATATCACCACCNTCNAGTAAAGGAAAGTCCTCATCTAATAATTTTCTTTGCTCATTTATAGTCAACACTTCTTTAACATCTATATCTGTAATATAAGAAATAGGTGGCTCAAAATGTATCATTANCTCTTCTGGCTTATAATCAAGCTCTTTAAATAATATTGCTCTTATACCATTNAANAACATATCAGATGTGTCTTTAATTACAGTAGTCATACATAAATCATATGCTATTCTGATTTCACTACCTGTGTTGTTCATCTTACCAGAGCTNACTATACCAGATAAAGATGGTTGCCATCTGTGTGCAGTAATAATATTTTGATCAGTAATCTTTTGTAAATCTAACCAGCTACCCTCTTGATCATCTTTTATTATCTGNACATTAGCAGGTGAAGTATCACCATTTTTTACTATAAATAATATCTTACCATTGTTACCTTCTCCAACAAATTTCTTTTGTGCTTCCTTNACCATCTTCTTTGCTTCATCCTCTCCCATATCNCCACTAATCTCTACTATAGCTGAAGGTTGAAAACCATTTTGAAATTTAGTATGATTCCATTTACCAATCTCATAATCNACTGCAATGTGTTCTAGTGCAGCTACATAGTCTGGTAATCCATAAAAGTTAAATGTTGGTTCATAATCTTGAAAATGCATTATGAATCTGTTACGTTTNACAGTTGGATATAAAGGTATAATTTTTGTTTTTTCTTTATCTGTTTTATACCTTGCCCAGTCTGGATGTATATAAACCTCTTTTTTTGTTTTTGACATTCTTACTGTTGTTGCATCTATGTGATAAAGATTTATACCACCTTCATACAACACACCTTCTAAATATGCATTGCCAAATGTATAGTAATCGTCTGCTAGTTTTTTGTAGACTTGTCTTAGAGATTCGCCATCTGCATTAACATCTCTTATGTAATCTTTTAGCTTTTCGTTTTTTGTAACAAACTTAGCACCACTTGTAAATATAGTTTTTTGTGCTAATACACTTCTATGTGTTGATGATTTTCTTTTAAGTTCTGCAAGATATTGTGGAAATAAATTGTTTTGCCCAAAAGGAATGTAATCAGTATATACCCTTTTTAAATCTAAAGGTTCTTCTATATGTCGAGGAGTAGATAAATTAAAAACACCAAACTCAAAAGTATTTGTTTTACTTTTTGCTGATGTTCTTGTTTGACTTTTTACTTTTCTTTGACTCATCTTTTGTTTTAGTGTTTGAAATTTTTTCTATTGCACCTGTCATTCCTAATTCTTCATAAGCGTATGCTAATTCTTCCTGTGTCGCTGTCTCCCAAAAGATTGTAACACCATTTTTTACTGATGCTCCTGTTTTATATTTTGCTTTGTAAGTACCCATAAATGTATATATTTTTAAACTTGGTAATTCTTTTATTTTTTTACAATTACACATAATTTAAATATAGGAAAAACATTTTGTTTTTTACGGATATACCAACCTAAATTAAATTATTATTTAAATGTTGCTACTGTACCACTCACTGTAACAGCATTAGCATTTACATATGTTCTTGGTAACTCATATTGAGTACAAGTTATAGTGACTGTTACACCATTTTGATCTGCAAAAGCTGCACCAGTTCCACCTTCAATACTTGCTATTCTAGCAAATGTTTGTGGTCTAAAACCTGAATGACTACTTGCTGATATATCTAAATTTTGATCACTACCTGTTAATGTATTGCTTATACCTAAAACTAAATGAGTTGCAGTTCCAGCAGCATTTGTAGCTGTACTAGGATCACCATTACTATCAACAGCTACTACCATTAAAGGTTCATTAGTCAACTGTTGTAACCTTGTTAATTTAGTCAAATCAGTATTAGGTAACATAAAAGTCAAAGTACACTCATATGTACTAACACCATTTTCGCTTGTACCTGCTATTTGTAAATCAGCAGTTTCAATTTTAGTTTCATAAACACCCCATGTTGAATTAGTACCACCACTATCAGCTATAGAAGTGATTGTGTGATTTGAACCATCAATTACTAATTGATCAGGACTTCCTGTACTATTCCATTTTCTTATGTACACTCTTTGAATACCACCTACAGCTTGAACGTCTGTGCATCCTATTGCTAAACCTGTTTCTATTGACATAATTTTTTAATTTTAATTGTTATTAATTATTAACTTGAAGTTGCTTTTAAAGTAGCTGATGGTGTTGCATCAGTGTAAAAATTTAATGTACCTGTATATTCTCTAGGTAATTCAAATTGTCTTGCTGTCATATTTATTGTCAATCCATTCATATCTGTAAAAGCTGTACCAGTACCACCTTCCATGCTCACAAGGTTTAAAAAAGTTTGACTTCTAAATTCACTTGCTGTATTTAAATACTTTTCACTACAACCTATAACTAACTGTGTACCATTGCTATCTATAACAATAGCCATCATACACTCTTGCAACAAGTTTTGTAATTCGTGAAACTTTGCCTTACCTAATTTTGGTAACATAAAACTTAAATTACATTCAAATAATGTAGAACCATTCTCTTTAGTAGCGTTTACTGTTAAAGATGCTTCTTCATTTTTAAATTCATATGCAAACCAATCTGCTGTTGAATTACCAGTATCTACAATACTTGTAATATCATGTCTACCAGCATCATTATTAAAAGTAACATCATCATCGTCTTGCCAACTTCTAAGCAATATTTGTTTTATACCACCTGTTGATAGTAAATCTGAATGATTTATAGCTATACCTTTATCTATTGCCATGTTATTATTTTTTAAAATTTATTAAAGGTAATATGAGAGGGTTTTTACACCCTCTCGTTTATTACATTATTATTGCTTGATTATGCACCACTGTACTAAAGAAGGGAACATAAACTGTACTCCTAACTTAAAGTAACCTCTTACAAACATTTTTTCTTCTAAATCATCGTAGAAGATTTTGAATGAAGATTCTGGGTCATTCACATCTG
>NZLH01000056.1 GCA_002694155.1 Pusillimonas sp.
GGAGCCAAAAGGCGGCGCTGCAAACGGATGGTATTCATGATAAGACCTGCGAGATAACGCGCGTCCCCGCACGTTATGATCAATAAAACACGCCAAGAGGCGTGCGCCGGTTCGACAGGGGCCGGTGTCGGGCTGGCATGCGTTGCATGTGTACCGTTGCGGGTGCAGCACAGTTGGCGCGGCAGTGGATCATGGCGTTTTTTCAAAAACCATGCAGGCCTGTAAGCGTTCTGTTTCCCGTTTAACTTTCGCAGAAATGGCGACAGTGTTGATAACACTGTTTTTTGCCGATAACCGAAAGCACCTCTGACAGGGCCAAAACTTTAGCACAGCCAAAGGGTAAAAGATATATACGGGCTACAATAAAGGGTTTATCCCCTAAGTTCTTTATTGTTTTAGGCCTGTTCGCGTGTCATATCCCAATTTGCCCTATCCCTTGAATACTTACACTCATGGTCGTCGGTTCGTTGAATTACTGGCGGATCGCATTCTGGTGCTTGACGGCGCCGTGGGCACCATGATTCAGCGCTATAAGTTGTCCGAGGCCGATTTCCGGGGCGAGCGTTTTGTGGCGCATGGAAAAGACCTGAAGGGAAATAACGAGCTTTTGTGTTTGGTTCGTCCGGATTTGGTGTCGGAAATTCATCGCCAGTATCTGGCGGCCGGTGCCGATGTTATCGAAACCAATACATTTGGTGCAACATCGGTTGCGCAGGGTGATTACGGTTTGCCTGAGCTTGCTTATGAGATGAACGTGACGGCGGCCAAGCTGGCGCGCCAGGCATGCGATGAATTCAGTACACCCGAGCGCCCCCGTTTCGTTGCGGGTGCTTTGGGGCCGCAGCCTAAAACCGCCTCCATTTCGCCCGATGTCAACGACCCTGCAGCACGTAATGTGACGTTCGAAGAATTGCGCGAGACATACACCGAGCAGTTGAACGGGTTGCTCGATGGTGGCATCGATATCGTGCTTATCGAGACCATCTTCGATACGTTGAACGCCAAGGCGGCTATTTTTGCTGTGGAGTCGGTGTTTGAAGCGCGAGGTGTGCGCCTGCCCGTGATGATCTCCGGTACTGTTACCGATGCTTCGGGGCGTATTCTTTCGGGGCAAACGGTGGAGGCGTTCTGGAACTCGGTACGCCATGCGCGCCCCGTAACCATTGGTTTGAACTGTGCCTTGGGCGCGGCGTTAATGCGCCCCTATGTGGCCGAGCTGGCTAAAATTTGCGACACCTATGTGTGTGTTTACCCGAATGCCGGTTTACCCAACCCGATGGCAGAAACGGGCTTTGACGAGACCCCGGAAGACACTTCTTCGCTGCTGCAGGAATTTGCGACTGCCGGTTTGGTGAACATGGTGGGCGGATGTTGCGGTACTACGCCCGAGCATATTCAGGCCATTGTGGAAAAAGTAGCCAGCCTGCCGGTTCGGCAAGTTCCGGAAATTCCCGTTAAAACGCGCCTGTCGGGCCTGGAACCGTTGAACTTCGATGGCGACTCCTTGTTCATCAAAGTAGGTGAGCGCACTAACGTAACGGGCAGCAAAAAGTTTTTGCGCCTGATTCGTGAAGAGAACTACGAGGAAGCCTTGTCGGTAGCGCGTCAGCAGGTGGAAAGCGGCGCCCAGATTATCGACATTAATATGGACGAAGCCATGCTGGATTCGGCTGCGTGCATGCGCCGATTCCTGAATATGGTGGCGTCGGAGCCGGATATTTCCCGCGTGCCTATTATGATCGACAGCTCCAAATGGAGCGTGATCGAAGCCGGCTTGCAATGTGTGCAGGGCAAGGCGGTGGTGAACTCCATCTCCATGAAGGAAGGGGTTGAGCCGTTTCTTGAGCAGGCGCGTTTGTGCCGCAAGTACGGTGCGGCGGTGGTAGTAATGGCCTTTGACGAAAAAGGTCAGGCCGATACCTTGCAGCGCCGTATTGATATTTGTGGCAAAGCTTATAAGTTGCTCGTTGAAGAAGTAGGCTTTCCACCGGAAGACATTATTTTTGATCCGAACGTGTTTGCCATCGCTACCGGCATTGATGAGCACAATCATTACGCGGTCGACTTCATCGAAGGCACGCGCTGGATTACCCAGAATCTGCCTCATGCCCGCGTATCGGGCGGTATTTCGAATGTAAGCTTCTCGTTCCGTGGGAACGAGCCTGTGCGCGAAGCAATTCATACCGTATTCCTGTACTACGCCATTCAGGAAGGNNTNACNATGGGTATTGTGAATGCCGGTCAGTTGGGCGTATATCAGGATATNGATAAGAAATTGCTCGACCTGATTGAAGACGTGGTGCTGGACCGCAACCCGCCGGTAGCGCGCGCAGACGAAGCGGATGAATTGACGCCCACGGAACGTTTGGTGGTGTTTGCCGAAACGGTCAAGGGCTCTGGTACGAAGCGAGAAGAGGATCTGGCCTGGCGCGATCAAGCGGTTGAGGAGCGTTTGGTTCATGCCTTGGTGCATGGCATTACCACTTTTATTGTCGAGGATACCGAGGAGGTTCGACAGAAAATTGCCGACCAGGGTGGGCGCCCGATTCAGGTTATTGAAGGCCCGTTAATGGATGGCATGAATGTCGTGGGCGACCTGTTCGGTTCCGGCAAAATGTTTTTGCCGCAGGTAGTGAAATCGGCTCGCGTGATGAAGCAGGCCGTTGCGCACTTGATTCCCTTTATTGAAGAGGAAAAGCGTCAGATTCAAGCTGCCGGCGGCGATGTGCGCGCCAAAGGCAAAATCGTCATTGCGACCGTAAAGGGTGATGTTCACGATATCGGCAAGAACATCGTGACCGTCGTGCTTCAATGTAATAACTTTGAAGTGGTGAACATGGGCGTAATGGTGCCCTGCGCCGAGATTCTGGCCAAAGCCAAAGAAGAGAACGCCGACATTGTCGGGCTATCGGGTTTAATTACGCCCAGCCTGGAGGAAATGGCGTATGTGGCTTCGGAAATGCAGCGCGACCCTTATTTTAAAGAGCGTAAAACACCCTTGCTGGTAGGAGGCGCCACCACCAGCCGCGTGCATACCGCCGTGAAAATTGCGCCAAACTATGAAGGCCCGGTAATTTACGTGCCCGATGCCAGCCGTTCAGTAGGGGTAGCCACGCAACTGGTGTCAGACCAGTCGCAAGCCTATCTTGATGCTTTGGCCAAAGAGTACGATCAGGTTCGGGAGCGCCATGCCAAGCGCAAGGAAACGCCGCTGGTGTCATTAAAAGAAGCGCGCAACAATCGGCCCGACATCGACTGGTCTACCTATACGCCGCCCAAACCCAAGTTTATTGGCCGTCGTGAATTCAAAAATTATGATCTGGCCGAAATTGCACGCTATATCGACTGGACGCCGTTCTTTCAGACCTGGAGTCTGTTTGGGCAATACCCCGCCATTCTGGATGACAAAATCGTTGGCGAGCAGGCGCGCAAGTTGTTTGAAGAAGGGCAGGCCATGTTGCGCAAAATTATCGATGGCCGTTGGCTAACCGCTAATGGTGTCGTGGCGTTCTACCCTGCCAATACGGTGAATGGTGAAGATATCGAGGTTTATACCGATGATACGCGCTCTGATGTCCTGTTCACTTGGCGAAATTTGCGCCAGCAAGGTGTGAAACGCGAAGGTATCGATAACAAATCTCTGGCTGACTACATTGCGCCAAAAGCGTCGGGCGTGAAAGACTATATAGGGATGTTCGCAGTTACGGGCGGCCTGGGCATTGAAAAATACGAACAAATGTTTCAGAACGATAACGATGACTATTCGGTCATTATGCTTAAGGCGTTGGCCGATCGTTTCGCTGAAGGTTTTGCTGAATGTCTGCATGCACGGGTACGCACCGATTTATGGGGCTACGTGCCCAATGAAACGCTGGATAACCAATCGCTTATCGCTGAGAAATATCAGGGTATTCGTCCGGCGCCGGGCTACCCGGCTTGCCCCGAACACGTTGTAAAACGCGAAATGTTTCAGGTGTTGGAGGCAGAGAAAATTGGCATGGAACTGACCGACAGTTTCGCCATGTACCCTGCATCCAGCGTGTCGGGTTTTTATTTAAGTCACCCTCAGTCGCAGTACTTTAATGTGGGCAATATTGGTGAAGACCAATTTAATGATTACGTTCAGCGTAGTGGTCGGGATGTTGAAGACGTGCGCCGCACACTGGCTAGTGTGTTGGGCTTCAAGGCCGCGGCGGTTACTGCTTAAGGGGTGTCATGATTAACCCAGGCTCCGATTCGGCAAGGCGTCGCGCACTGGGTGAGTTTTTACGCAGTGTGCGTGCCCGGGTATCGCCGCAAGCCGTTGGCTTGCCGGCAGGGTCCCGGCGCAGAACACCGGGATTACGGCGCGAAGAAGTAGCCCAGTTGGCTGGCATAAGCGTCACCTGGTATACGTGGATCGAACAAGGGCGTGATGTGTCCGTTTCTGCTGCTGTGTGGTCTCGGCTTGCCGGTGTATTGCAAATGAGTCGCGCAGAACGCCATTATTTGTTTGAACTGGCCGAAACAACCGACCCCGAACATGGGCGTGAGACGCTGGAACAACTGCCCGAGGGATTGCAATTGTGCGTCGATAGCATCACTGTGCCGGCGTATATTCTTGATCGTAGCTGGAATGTTTTATGCCGAAACAATCTTATGCTTGAGCTTTTTTCGGGCTGGCCCGACCGTGATGCACAACCTAATCTGTTGCGTTTCATGTTTCAGGACGAAGCTGCCAGAACGGTGGTGGAAGATTGGGAGGCGCGCGCGCAACGCGTCGTTGCCGAATTCCGAGCGGAAACGGCTGCGTTTGCAGAAGAACCCGAGGTCAGTGCCTTAATTGATTCGTTGCTGGAATCAAGCCCGGTGTTTGCCCACTGGTGGACGCGACAAACCGTAGTAGAGCGCGAAGGCGGGCGCCGGGCCTTTTTTCATCCAGAGAAAGGCAGAGTTTCTTATCGTCAGATGACATTCCATTTGGCAATACGACCCGACTGCAAGCTGGTGATGTTGCTGGATGAGGCCGACTGAAGCGCCCGTGTACATTGTTGGCCGTCTGGCATCAGGCTTTTCGACGCCGCACTTTATTTTCTAGCGCTGCCGTGGCGTTTTCTGGCAGGCGCCGGAAAGAGAAAAAAGACGTAGCGGTGATCAGCCCAATAATAATGAAACCCCACATCACATCTACGCGCTCGAGCGATGTTGCGTCGCGCCAGCTCATACTTAAGTTCAGTACCAACGCCGCGCAGCCCACCCCTAAACTTATCCCCAATTGTTGCGCCATGGCTGCCAGTGTGCCGGCTTTGCTCATTTGGCTTGAGTTAAGTTCAGCGTAGGTCAGCGTGTTCACCGCGGTGAACTGTAAAGATCGGAAGATGCCGCCGGTGGCCAGAATAGCGACCATGACCCATAACGGAGTGCTGTTCTGGAACAAAGCGCACAAAACAACGAACAAGCCTGATATCAAGGCATTCCAGGTTAAAACCTTTTTATAGCCGAAACGCTCAATAATTCGGGTAGCAACAACTTTCATTAACAAAGCGCCCGCAGCACCGGTAAAGGTGATCAACCCGGCTAAAAACGCAGAAAAATTGAAGGTCACCTGCAGCAGGATCGCTAGTAAGAACGGCATAGACCCGACCATGAAGCGGCATAAATTCCCGCCTAATACTCAAATGGCAAACGAGGGAACACGCAGCAGGCTTAAGTCCAGAATGGGCTGAGCGCAACGGCGGGCATGAAGGATATACAGCACGCCGCAAACTGTACCCGTTGCCAGCAGCATTAAAACTTGCAGAGCAGAAATGCTTTGGTGGCCAATGGCTTCAAACCCTGAAACCAATGCGGCAAGGCACACTGCGCTAAGAAGAAACCCCGGCCAATCCATACGGGGTGATGTCGTGGGTAGCTCTTCGCGTATAAAACGCATAACAAGGTAGATGCCCAGGATGCCCACAGGTACGTTAATTAGAAAAATCCAGTGCCATGACGCATAGGTCACTAAAAATCCGCCAACCGGTGGCCCCAGAATTGGGCCTAGCAGGGCGGGCATTGCCAAAAATGCCATAGCCTTAAGTAAATCTTCTTTCGGCGTTTTGCGCAGCATAATAATGCGGCCCACTGGCACCATCATGGCGCCCGCGGCACCTTGTGCAACGCGCGATAACACGAGTTGCACAAGGTTTTGTGAAACTGCGCACGCAATGGAACTTATGGAAAAAAGCACAATTGCAATAATAAATATGCGCCTGGCGCCAAAACGTTCTGCGGCCCAGCCGCTAATGGGTACAAACACAGCCAATGCCAGCAGGTAGCTGGTAATGGATATATTCATTTGCACGGCCGTCGTACCTAATGACGCGGCCATGGCCGGGATAGCTGTTGCGACGACAGTAGCGTCGAGCATTTGCATAAAGAGCGCACAACCCACAATAAAGGGAATCATGCGTACCGCTTGCCGTTCCCGGTTGGCCTCTTCTGTCGAGTGTAATGGTGGCTTTTCGGACATAACGGATTCTAACTTTTCGCGGCTGAAGTAAACTGGAACATGATGCAAACCAACAAGTTGGCAAACTTATTTTATTGAATTGAGACTATGGCCAAGAATTACGAATCGGAAATTACCCAGTTTCTGAAACAATATAAGCGCGAACATCCTGATACCGAGCAACGCCAGCGCGAAGGTCGGGCGCGGTTGTGGGATCGTCAGCTCGACACAGAATTAATCGAGAATTTTCGCGCAGCGAAAGTGCCGCAAGCACCTTATGTGTATCAAACCAAGTAAGCTGCATGTCTAACCAGGGGCAGCCACCCGACATTACCGCGCTGGTCGATCCGGCCATTGACAGCACTCCGGATGTGGTCGATTCGGTTGCGTTTGCGCGTCTGTATGGCGAGCCCTTGTTCGCGTTGCCGCAAGACCTTTACATTCCGCCCGATGCACTTGAAGTTTTCCTGGAAACGTTCGAAGGGCCGCTGGATTTGCTGCTGTATTTAATCCGTAAGCAGAACTTCAATGTGCTGGATATCCCCATGGCCGAAGTTACGCGGCAGTATCTTTCTTATGTAGATCAGATACGTGTGCACAACCTTGAGCTGGCGGGGGAGTACCTGCTGATGGCGGCGCTGCTTATCGAGATTAAGTCGCGTATGCTGTTGCCGGTTAAGAAGGCCGATACAGGCGAAGAGCCCGATGATCCTCGCGCGGAACTGGTGCGCCGGCTGCTTGAATATGAGC
The DNA here is from genome assembly GCA_002694155.1 of Pusillimonas sp. Lineage (GTDB taxonomy): Bacteria > Pseudomonadota > Gammaproteobacteria > Burkholderiales > Burkholderiaceae_B > Neopusillimonas. The sequence continues at coordinate 7,220 of NZLH01000056.1, forward strand.
GCATGAAGTTGGCGGCTCAAAAGTTGAACGAGCTGCCGCAGCTTGGGCGTGATTTTCAACGCGCCCGGGCCTTGATGGATATTCGGGTTGAACGGATGATGCCCGAAGTAAATGCAGAAGATCTGCGCCAGGCGTGGGCAGATATAATGCGTCGGGCAAAATTAAATGCTCACCATAAAATTACTCGTGAACAGTTGTCGGTGCGCGAGCACATGACGCTAATTTTGCGCCGTTTGGCCGATGTGCGATTCATGGAGTTTACCGAGCTGTTCAGTGAGTCATTAGAAAAAGGCGATCAGGTGCCCGTGATCGTGGTGCATTTTCTGGCCATGCTAGAGCTGGCGCGCGAGTCGCTACTGGAAGTGACGCAGGCCGCCCCCTATGCACCTATCTATGTGCGGCTTACTTATACAACCCAGGCTGCTAATTAAGATCAAGTCGCTGGCAAGTGCTTCCGGGTCTGTTATCTACGGAGTTTTTTTTGAAAGTCGTTCACACTATCGAGGCTTTACGTGATCAAATGCGCGGCCAGCTTCGCGCTTCTTTTGTGCCCACAATGGGTAATTTGCACGAAGGGCATTTGTCTCTGATGCGAATGGCGCGGCAGCATGGCGACCCGGTGGTTGCCAGTATTTTCGTGAATCGTTTGCAGTTCGGGCCCAACGAAGATTTCGACAGCTACCCACGTACGCTACAGGACGATATTGAAAAGCTCGAGCGTGAACGTGATGTGTACGTTTTATTTGCGCCCAACGAAAATGAAATGTATCCCGAGCCGCAAAGCTACCAGATTTTGCCCCCGCCCGACCTGGGGGGCATTCTGGAAGGGGAGTTTCGGCCCGGTTTCTTCATGGGCGTGAGCACGGTGGTATTGAAACTGTTTTCCTGTGTTCAGCCTCGCGTAGCCGTCTTTGGCAAAAAAGATTACCAGCAGTTAATGGTGGTGCGGAACATGTGCCGACAGTTTCAACTGCCTGTGAAAATTATTGCGCATGAAACGGTGCGAGATACCGATGGTTTGGCGTTGTCGTCACGCAACCGGTATTTGTCGGCCGATGAGCGGGCCGAAGCCCCGCGTTTGTATGCGCTGTTGCAAAAGTTGCAGCAAGATGTGCTTGCTGGTGCCAGCGACTATACCGCGCTAGAACAGGAGGCTGTTGATACCCTTCATAAGCGAGGTTGGCAGGTGGATTATTTCACGTTGCGGCGCCAGCGCGATTTATTAGCGCCTTCGGAAGAAGAGGTGAGGAGAGGTGTGCCGTTGGTTGTCTTGGCCGCAGCGAAATTGGGTAGCACGCGGCTTATTGACAACCTCGAGATAGAGCGCCAATAAGCAAGTTCGTCACGCCTTAGCTTCGGCGCTGGCACAGGCCTTCTTTAGCCTGATAGTTCTATTAGGTTACCAATTGTTTCCGTCGTGCAAGAATTGTTTCCGCTTAATAGAAAACAGGAGACAAAAATGGAGCGCGCCTATTTCGAAATCGGGCCTTTTTGTGTGCTTTCTCCTCGCGAACGAGAGGTGATGCTGGGTATTGTTGAAGGTATGTCGAACAAATATATTGCGGCTGAGATGTCATTGTCGCAACGCACGGTCGAGGCACACCGGGCCCGGATTTTCGACAAAACCGATGTGCGCAATGCCGTTGAATTAACCCGCTTGTGGCTTAAAAGTCAGGGTATCAGCGAATACCATGGGCCGTGGCCCGTTTATCGGTTTTGTAAAGCAGGAAATGCAGACGGTGCCGTTGGGCCTTCAGGTATGCGTGAATGCAAAAAGA
>NZLH01000057.1 GCA_002694155.1 Pusillimonas sp.
CAAGAAAAGTCGCCTGACCAGAGGCAATAGGCAAAATACCCGACAATGCACGCATTAACGTCGATTTCCCGGCACCGTTTGCACCCACAATCGATACCGTTTCCCCTTCGACTACGTTCAAGCTAACACCACGCAAGGCTTTAATGGGGCCATAGGAAACATGCAAATCTGTAACCTCAAGAATCTGGCTCATTCGTCGTCTCCCAGATAAGCCCGACGCACATCGGGATGCTCTAACACCGATTGCACATCACCTTCGGCAATTTTGCGGCCATAATCCATGGCGACCACCCGATCCGACAAACTACGAATCAAGCTCATGTCGTGCTCGATAAGCACTATCGCCCCCACGCGATTGCGAATGCGGTGCACATCTTCAACCAGCTGCTCGGTTTCTGCATCGTTCATGCCGGCCGCTGGCTCGTCTAGCAGCATAAGTGCGGGCTTACCCGCCAGCGCGCGTGCTATCTCAAGCCGGCGCGAGTCACCATACGATAAAGACGACGCCAGGTGATCTGCCTTGTCGGTTAACTGCATCATGTCCAGCAACGCCATCGCCTCTTCCCGTCCTTTGGCTCGCCCGGAAAAATTCCATAATGAACGCAACGGTGATGTCGCATGGCGCTTGTCGGCCACCATCACATTTTCCAGGACCGTCAAGCGTTTAAACAAGCGAATGTTCTGGAACGTACGCCCCACACCACGCCGCCCGATTTCATAAAGCGGCAACGTGCTGATTTCATTGCCCTGGAAGCGTATGCTGCCTGCCGTCGGGCGATAAAAGCCGGTAATGGTATTTAACAACGCTGTTTTACCTGCGCCATTGGGGCCGATCAGGCCCAGAATCTCGCCCTCGAAAACTTGCAGGCTAATACCGTCAAGCGCACGAATGCCGCCGAACACCTTCTGCAAATCGGTAATTTCCAAAACCACTTTGCGGCTCATGCTGCCTTCTCCTCAGTGACTTTAGATGATTTCCGACCGCGCAAAGTGGGCAAGCGAAACGACAATAAACCGTCTGGGCGAACCAGCAACATCAACAATACCGCCAAACCAAATACAGTGGGGCGCCACTCGGCCAAAACGCGGAAGTACTCCGGCAACAGCGTCATGACAACCGCCCCCACAAAGGGGCCGAACATGTTATTTACGCCGCCCAGCACAACATACAGCACAACGTAAATGGCTAACAACACATCAAAATTCTCAGGCCGAACGAAGCTCATGTAATGGCCGTACAACGACCCACCCACGGCGGCTACGGCCGCACCGGCCGCAAAACCAATTAGGCGAACTGCCGTAACGTTGATGCCCATGGAAGCGGCAACCCGCTCATCTTCGCGAACCGCATCGAAAACCCGCTGTAAAGGGCTGAAGGAAACAACCGCCAGCAACAACCCGACCACCACCACAGCAATACCCACTGCAAACAAGTCGGTACCCAGCATACCGCTCATGCCACCAATACCACCCAGGAAGTCAAGATTCTCGAGCAGCACTCGCACACAGAACGTAATGCCTAACGTGGCCAAAATAAGGTAAATGCCGCGCAATCGCAGCGCCGGATAGCCAATAACACCAGCAATAACTGCCGTAATAACTGCAGAAACCAAGGTAGCGGGCCAAAACGGCATACCCATTTCCGTAGTCAGGTAACTGGCCGCATAACAACCAATAGCCATGAATGCGCCTTGCGCAAACGACAAACTGCCGGTTAGCAAGACAATATAAACACTCCAGGCCAACAAGACATTAATGCCCGTAATAATGAGGTAATCGCTTATCAAACCCGCTGCTCCCTGGAATGTAGCCCGCCCGCGAACAAGCCCGCAGGACGCAACAGAAGAATCAAAATCATGGCCAGCCAAACNGTCATTTCACCCAGGCGGCCCCAACCGAAATAAAACATTAACGCTTCAATTACACCAATTAACAAAGCAGCCAACACGGCACCCCGCAGGTCGCCCATGCCCCCAATTGCCATAATGGCCATGGCTTTCAAGCCGAACGTTAAACCTATTTCCGACGCCACAGCATCACTGCGCAACGCCAGCAACAACCCAGCGATCGCGGCCAGGGCCGAAGATATAAAGAACACCGCTTGCTTAACGCGCAACACGTTGACACCAAGCAGTGTTGCCGAAGTGGGCGCTTCCGCAACGGCGCGAATCTGCCGGCCAATTTTCATGTGGTGAATTAGAAAATGCAGCCCAATCATTAGCACCAGCGTGACCGCCAGTACCATTAACTGCAAATTCAAAAACCGCACACCTGCAATTTCGAAAGTTTCAGTTAACCAGCCCGATTGCGGAGGAAGGGGAACGCTTTCATTCCCCCAAAACTTATGCACCAGATCAATGAATACCAGGCCTAAAGCCAAGGAACTTAATGCCGCTGTAATACGCGAGTCGGCACTTTGAAAACGTCGAAATGCTACGAATTCAGTGAGCAACCCCAGCAAACCGCCAATAAGAAAGGCAAAAATGAACGCCCATTCCAATGGCAGATAAGACAAAGAAACCAGCCCAATGAACCCACCCAGCATGAACACTTCCGGATGGGTGAAATTAAGCTTGTCGAGCACACCGACAATGAGCGTGAACCCGATGGCTACCAGCGCATACATTGCACCGCTAACCAATCCGTTCAGTATCTGGCCTAGCAACATTGATTGCCTCCTTTATGCAGAGGCCTGAGCCGGTGCTGCGCGTTTCAAGGTTTGCAAGCCTGGCAAAATTTCCTTGGCAAACATTTCCATGTTGCGACGCGTAAGATCTTCCGACAAATTCCCAAAATGCAGCATCGTTAGCAAATTACCGAAGTGCATTTCGTTCCAATGCGACTCAAGCTGCTGGCGNACNGTNGCNGGGCTACCGCAAACAAGCATNCCCATGTCAATGGCCANTTCAATGGTCAGGTCTTGCGACAACATCGCCTTAGCCGCCATGATGCGCTTNAGAGAATCNCGCGAGCTGTACCCGGGCGGNAGNAGCATTTCGAANGGCATCTTCAACAAGCGATTGCGGAACANNTCAAANGGNTCGCGCGCCTCNTTAATNGCCTGCTCGTCGGTGTCNGCCACATAAACNGGTACCGCCCAGCCCANCTGGCTATCGTCTGCTTCGTAGCCAAACTGCTCGGCCGTATCACGATATGACTGCAAATATTTTTGCACCGCNTTGGCAGGGCTGAACGTTTGCAAATANGTGTANCGNTGNTCGGGATGNGCNGCCCAATCGATNGTTTCNTTACTGCCCTGNGANGGCACCCAGATTGGCGGATGCGGGTTCTGGAANGGGCGNGGCCACAAGTTCACGTAATCCACGTTGTAATGCTTGCCGCTGAACGATGTNGGNCCGGGTTGNGTCCAGGCTTGTACGATCAGGTCGTGCGCCTCGTGGAAACGTTCGTGAGAAATGGTTGGGTTCAAACCGAAGGTATGGTATTCGGCACCAATGCCNCGCACAAAACCCGCAATNAGCCGCCCGCCGGTAATCACGTCGAGCATGGCGTACTCTTCAGCCACCGTCATGGGGTGTTCGCGCAANGGNANNGCACTACCCAAAATAGCAATTTTCACGCGCTGCGTGCGACGCGCCANNGCCGATGCCATGACTACCGGNGAAGGCATTAAGCCATANGCGGTTTGNTGATGCTCNTTGACCGCNACNCCNTCGAAACCCAATGTTTCNGCATACTCCAGCTCATCAAGATAACGNTTGTANAGCTTGTGACCTTTNACTGGGTCATAGAACTTGTTTGGCAGTTTCATCCAAACGGTTTCATATTCCTTCGTGGCCTCAAANTCCAGGTCGGCATACGACATCAAATGGAAAAGAGTGACATTCATGNCTATTTAACCCCTTCAATAAATTGCTTAACAGACGCGCTGAACTCATCGGGAAACTCAACCTGAGGTAAATGCCCNCAGTTNTTGAAAACNTGNAGCGTCGCGTTCGGCAGCTTNGGCTGCAGTGCCTCGCCTACCGCTAATGGCATGATTTTGTCTTGCTCNCCCCAAATTAGTTTNACNGGCGCCTGAATACGATGNAGCCACTTGGGCAAATTCANGTCNTACAAACGNGGCTGCCANGCCAGCCTTGCAACCGTTTCACGGTTNTTAAGCATNATGTCTTGCGCTTCCTCGGTATCGGGNGCCATCGACAGCACTTTCTGCGCAATGTCTTGATTAAAGAANGTATTNCGGGCTGCCGTTTCNGCATCCCAAAGAAAAATATCACCNGGCAGAATNCCNGGAACACGNACNCCCGCCGTACCCACCAAAGTCANCGACTTAATACGACGAGGCTCGCGAATCCCCATCTCCATACCAAGCCAGCCACCCATCGAGCTGCCCACCACGTGCACGCTGTCGAGTTTCATATGATCGAGTAGATCGAGATAAAAGTAAGCCAGGTCTTGCATGTTATCGAGCCATTCGGGCTCGTCCGACATGCCGAAACCAGGGTGCTCGGGAACGATTAAGTCGTAGTCTTGTGCCAGCACTTCCATGAAAGGCTGAATCATGGGTGCGCCGTTGGCCCCATGCANATACAACACCGTTGGGCCTTTACCACCCCGCCGAATGCGGGTTCGGCAACCATCAACGGTAATAAAAGATTCTTCAAACGCCATATTGCTGACTCCTGTTCTAGTTAACTGACGCCTCGACGCTGGCGGCAAGGCGCGCNCGGCGGGCAAACTCAACAACCTGGCCGGCCATNATATTNAGCTGGGCGGCCACGTCGGGATTCTTGATACTGCCATCGGCCTCGAACGGCTTCAGGCTGGAATTAATAACGGCAGCATAAGGCGTGGGCCAGCCACGAAGCGCATGCACAATTGAACGCAATGTCGACAAGGTTGACCCCATGGCTTGCGCACCATCGGCGCACACAATGCAGCCCACGGCACGATTGTCGAAGTACGGGCGCTCGTCGGCGCGCATGTCTTCGGTGTAATCCAGCGCGTTCTTCAAATGGCCCGAAATTGTGCCGTGGTAGCTGGGTGACGACAAAATAATGCCATCGGCCGCACGCAAGGCCTCTACCAAGCGTTGCGCGTTATCCGAGCGTGAGGCCACTGCCGGGTCGAACGTTTCCATATCCAGTGCCGGGCCGGACAGCATCAGGGTGCGTGCACCCTGATCTTCGGCCATGCGCAGAGCGGCTGCCATGGCTTTTTCCGATGTAGAACCAACACGCATCGTGCCGCCGATACCCACAATCAAGGGCGAATCTGTATTCATACTCTTTCCTTCACGTACTAATCTGTTTTTTGCGCCAATAAGCCAACCTGACCATTACGCGCCAAAAGGTGATTTCGTGGGTACCACTACCCAGATGCTTGTCTCCAAATTACTATGTAGTTATCTGGTGTTTCTGAAATTTATGACGTATAGTCATGCTAAAACTAAGCATGCTTGTTTTAAATGGTAAAGACCTGAAAATTAGCTGTCAATACGTCTAGGGTAAGTACTGATACGAATTTGAAATGAAACA
>NZLH01000058.1 GCA_002694155.1 Pusillimonas sp.
AATATGCCGGATCGGAATCGCTCACGACGGAAGAAAGTAAAGATATTCCCGGAAACCCAGACCAGCGCACCACGGTAACAACGGCAGATGGCGCGATTGCGAATATCTATACGGCAAAAGATTCAGTTTGGATCGACGTGAGTCGTTTAACTATGGGTGAGGGCGGAAGCGCCATTTATGCTGCAATTGCCGACTATGCATACAATACGAAGCGTAAGTTCATAGGCGACCCAGCCGGCTTGTCCGATATTGCTTTGCGCCGACGCACAGACGCTATGCTTTCATCGGCCATTAAGCATGGTTCGACAGATCATTTGATTCCCCATCCGCGCCAGATTGAGGGTGATGTAAGCCTTGGCGTACCGCCTTTGGTATGGAATGACGGTGACTATTATGGTAATGTTCAATCTCTAATTGAAACCTCGGTTGCTTCTCTTGAACACACCAATCCTGCCATCCGATCAGCGTCCTATATACCCGGCCAGCGAACTTTCGCAGATGGTCAAGGACGACCCTTATCTGATGAAGCTTTGGATGCGTGGGTATCCAAAGGAACGTCTAGAACGCCAAGCGTTGGCCGTTCCACGCTTAAAAGAGGCATTCTCCTCAATACCCTTTTACGCGAAGAGAGCGGAGCAGGATCCGAACTACTGGCACAAGTTCTACGAGGAAAGCCGCCCTATGTGGGGCCGAAGTCTAGTCTCGCAAGAATCTTCCATAGCTTAAACCAAGCCCCTCGAAATGAGGGGCTTTCTACTTCCAGGGCTTTAGAATCTCGCGCCGCTACGATGGGCGGTATCCCAACAGGCGCAGAACAGCCACGTCGCCGGAATCCTGTAGAGCGGCCGGGTGAAAACCTTGGCGAGGTTGAGCGCAAGTTACGCGAACGGGCGCTCGGGAAAATCGGTGCGTTTGCCGAAGTTAAGCCTATGCGCGAGCGTGCTCAAGAGCTCACCAAAGACATGTCCAAAAAGCTGCAACAGGGTATTTTTGATCAGTTTGCGCCGTTAAAGAATTTGAATATCACGGCTTACATGCAAGCTCGTCTATCCAAAGGGACGGACGGGGCGGCCGAATCGCTGCTTCGGTTCGGTAAGGTTTCTTTAAAAGACGGCGCGTATGAGGTCGATAATTCAGGCGGACTGGCCAAGGTATTGAGCCAGCTTAAAGGCGAACATAACTTTTTCTTTGGTTGGATTGCAGGGCATCGGGCAGAGCGGCTGATGGCCGAAGGGCGCGAAAACCTGTTCACGCCAGAGGATATTCGGCAATTGAAGGGCCTAAATCGTGGGGATAAATATTTCAAGAATCGCGCCCAGGTGTATGAGAAGGCGCTCAAAGAGTTCAACGACTTGCAAAAGTCCGTTATGGATGTGGCCGAAGAAGCCGGCCTAATTGATCCCGAGTCCCGGCACCTTTGGGAGCATGAGTTTTATGTTCCCTTCTACCGGGTGATGGAAGAAGATCAAACCGGCACACTTGGACCAGGCCAGATTAACGGGTTGGTAGGGCAGCGTGCGTTCAAGCGATTAACAGGCGGCCAAGAGAAGTTGGGAGATTTGTTGGAAAACACGCTCTCTAACTGGTCGCACCTGCTTTCCGCTTCGATGAAGAATTTAGCAGCACAAAAAGCCCTTAAGAGCGCAGAAGAGATCGGGGTGGCAGAGCGTATTCCTTCGGCTGAAAAAGGAAGCGTGCGGGTTATGGTCAAGGGCAAGGAGCGACATTACCTAGTTGACGATCCGTTGGTACTGGACGCATTAACAGCGCTAAGTTACATGGGCCCAACAGGGCCGGTAATGAAGGCAATGCGAAAGGCCAAGCGTTATTTGACAACAGGGGTGACTGCAAGCCCAACTTTCAGGTTGCGCAACTTGGCCCGAGACATCATTTCAGCAATTGCGACTAATGACGTTTCCTATAATCCGGTACGAAATTTTGCAGCCGGCTGGCAAGGCACGGATTCTAACTCTCCAACATACCGGAAACTGGTTGCTGGCGGCGGCGCAATTCGCTTTGGTGCGTTTAATGATGGCGATCAAAGCGCTAATATCCAGCGCTTAATTGATCAGGGCGTGGATCCAGAGCAAATTCTTGATTCCCAGGCCAAGGTAAAGAGACTTTTTCGTAGGGCTTTTGACTGGTATCAAGAGGGCGGGGATCGGTTTGAAACCATTAACCGTGCGGCTATCTATGAACAAGCCATTAAAGACGGCAAGAGTCACTTAGAAGCCAGCTACCTTGCGCGGGATCTCATGGATTTCAGCATGAGCGGCAGTTTCGCCTCGATCCGGTTCCTGACGCAGGTCGTACCGTTCTTTAACGCTCGCCTGCAGGGCATGTACAAGCTGGGCCGGGCGGCCAAGAATGATCCTCGTCGATTTGCGGCCGTAACCGGGGTAGTGGCGATGGCATCTGCCGCGCTCTACTTGCTTGGCAAGGATGATGAGGAATATCAGGCGTTACCAGATTGGGTGCGCAACACCTATTGGGTATTGCGGGTTCCGCCTACCGGTCAATTTGTTTANATTCCCAAACCCTTTGAAGTTGGCGCGCTGGGAACTGTGGTTGAGCGAACCACCGAGCTCATGTTCGCTGGCAACGACTACAAGGCCAAAGACTTCGCTAACACCATGAAGCATGTCATTAGCGACCAGTTGGCCATGAATCCGGTACCGCAATTGTTTAAACCGGCAATGGGCGCATTCTTTAACTACGATGACTTCCGGGGCGTCAATATCGACAGCATGGGACAAATGCGGCTGCCGGCCGAAGATCGGTACCGGGCGAGCACCAGCGCTGGGGCGGTTGCTCTCGGTCAAGCGCTCAATCTTTCCCCGCAACGCATTGAGTTTTTAGTTCGTGGATACTTTGGCTGGCTTGGTACCCAAGCATTGAATGTCGCAGATATAGCGGCGCGGCCATTGATAGATATGCCAAGCAACCCAAGGCGCGATACTGCCCGGATCGATAACATGTTCGTTATCGGGGATTTCGTCAAAGAGTCTGATGCTACGAGCAGCAAGTACGTTCAGCGTTTTTACGACTCCTACCGCGAGACAGAGCAGCTATATGCCGCCTTCTCTCAAGCGCGCAAGATCGGCGATATCGAACGGGCGAAAGAACTCGCGCAGGATGAAAAATTGCAGCTTCGTCCACTATATCAATCTGCCAATAGCCGGTTGAGAAAGATCAATCAGCTTATTAAACAGGTTGATAACAACCGGACGTTGAGCGACGACGAGAAGGCGCAGGCGCGGGAGTTGCTGTACCAGGAGCGCAACCGCATTGCCGCTATGGTTGATGACCGGGCGCGTGCTTTGCGGTAGCGGCACGTTCATCCAGGTAGTCGGACCACCATTGCATAAGCTTGATTCGCTCCTTAAGGNAGACGGCATGGTTATANGCGCCTTCTACATCATCCTCTTTTTTGTGCGAAAGCTGGGCCTCGATCACCTCTTTTCTGAATAGTCCGGATTCATTCATTAGTGTTGAGGCCAGACCACGAAAGCCGTGCCCGGTTTGCTGATCCTTGTAACCCATGATCTTCAGGGCCTTATTCATCGTTTCGGCTGAAATGGGGGCTGTGGCGGGATTAACCGCACCGGGCAGGATGTAATTGTGACGGCCAGTGAGTTTTTTCAGGTCGGTTAATATCTCGACTGCCTGGCGTGAAAGCGGGATAAGGTGAGACGGTCCGTTGAGTTTGGCCATGATTCGGCCTTTCATACGGGAGGGTGGGATAACCCACATTGCGTTCTCAAGATCAATTTCTGACCATTGAGCAAACCGCATTTCGCTAGTTCTTGGGAAGGTGCGCATCATGATCTTGATGGCGAAGATCGTCTCGGGGCGGCCTGAATAGTTTTCTATTCGTTTTAATAATTCAGGTAAACCGTCTTCGTCGACGTGGGGGAAGTGCCGTACAGGTGGGCGATCCTGTAGNAATTGGGATAAGCCGGCTGTTACATCGGCCTGGGCGCGACCGGTACCGACTGCGTACTTAAATACCATGCCAATTGCATCTAAAACCCGGCTGGCCATTTCCAGCGCGCCGCGTTTCTCGACCTTCTGGACAACATTAAGCACAAGCTTGCCCGGTATTTGGGTGATAGGAAGGTTCCCTATATAGGGGTAGACGTTCGATTTGAGAGCATTTCTTATTCGCTTGTAATAGCCCTCACTCCAACTCGGCTGCTTTAGCACAAGCCATTCTTTTGCTATGGCCTCAAATGTCTCGTTCTGAGACATGACGACGGCCTGCTTGGCCAGCTCTCTTTCTATGGCCGGGTTTTTCCCTTCTTCTATTTGTGTCTTTATTTCCCGGCGCTTATCGCGTGCCGATTGCAGGCTGACTGCCGGGTAGTCGCCAAGCGTTAACCGGTTTTCTTTTCCGTCAGGCTGGCGAAACTTCATGCGCCATTTCTTTGTGCCGTTTTTCATCAGCTCAAGATACAGCCCGCCGCCGTCAAACAGTTTTTTGGCTCCGTTCGGTTGATACTTCGCTTGCCTGCATTTAGTGTCCGTTAACGGCGTAACGCTCTTAGCCATGCCCCATGCCCCCAAAATAAAAACTCATGCCCCCATGCATGCCCCCAAAAGTTTAGACTGTATTAAAAGTTATTGAAAGCTATGGAGTGCTTTGGAGCGTTAAGGCGGCAAGGAATGGCGGGGCGGAGCGTCACCATTGACGGATTCTGACGCCTTTGGAGTGCTATGGAAAGTGAGGGGATGGTAGGCAGTACTGGATTCGAACCAGCGACCTCTACGATGTCAACGTAGCGCTCTAACCAACTGAGCTAACCGCCTTTAAAGAAGACCGCAATAATAGCCTGAATTTGTACTTTATGTCAAAGCTATTTGCTAGCTTTCAATGTTACACTAGGTGGGCTAATGTTTTGTATGAAAACGCGGCAAATGCCGCGTTTTTTGTCGTAGCGTGTGCGGTATTTTTGCGTATCGGTGCGCTTGTTAATGTCAGGATGCAATATGGTTCAAATTACGCTGCCCGATGGATCTCAGCGAGAGTATCCCGGCCCAGTATCTGTTAACGACGTTGCCTTTTCAATTGGAACGGGGCTGGGTAAAGCCGCACTGGCCGGAAAGGTGACGTTAGCGGGGCAGGAAGACAAGCTGGTGGATACCAGCTACGTTATTAATCAGAACGCGCAACTGGCTATTGTTACCGGTAAAGACCCTGAAGGGCTAGAACTCATTCGCCACTCTACTGCGCATTTGCTGGCTTATGCCGTAAAAAGTTTGTTTCCTGAAGCGCAGGTTACCATTGGCCCGGTTATCGACAACGGCTTCTATTACGATTTCTCCTATAAACGCGCCTTTACTCCAGAAGACCTGGAGGCCATTGAAAAGAAAATGGTGGAACTGGCCAAGAAAGACGAAGTAGTTACGCGCGAAGAGTGGAAGCGTGATGATGCCGTTGAGTTTTTCAAAAGCATTGGCGAGCATTACAAGGCGGAAATTATTGCTTCCATTCCGTCTAATGAAACCATTAGCTTGTATCGCGAAGGCGACTTCATCGACCTTTGCCGGGGGCCACATGTGCCGTCTACCGGCAAACTGAAGGTGTTCAAGCTTACCAAGGTGGCTGGTGCATATTGGCGAGGCAACAGCAACAATGAAATGTTGCAGCGTATTTATGGCACAGCTTGGGCCACGAAAGAAGAGCAGGCTGCCTATTTGCACATGCTCGAAGAGGCCGAGAAACGTGACCATCGTAAATTGGGTCGTGAACTTGATTTCTTTCATTTCCAGGATGAAGCCCCGGGTCTCATTTTCTGGCACCCGAAAGGCTGGACAATTTGGCAACAGGTCGAGCAATACATGCGGGCCGTGTATCGCGACAACGGCTATCAGGAAGTGAAAGCACCGCAAATTCTCGATCTTTCCCTATGGAAGAAAACCGGCCATTGGGACAATTACGCCGAGAACATGTTTACGACAGAGTCGGAAAGTCGCACTTATGGGTTAAAGCCCATGAATTGCCCCGGCCATGTACAAATTTTCAATGCGGGGTTGCACTCTTATCGTGAGTTGCCTATTCGCTATGGCGAGTTTGGTCAGTGCCATCGCAACGAGCCGTCTGGTTCTTTGCACGGCATGATGCGGGTGCGCGGTTTTACCCAAGACGACGGTCACATTTTTTGCACCGAAGATCAGTTGCAAGACGAGTGTGCGGCCTTTACGGCTTTGCTGCAAAAAGTGTATGCCGACTTTGGCTTCACAAAGATTTTGTATAAAGTGGCTACCCGCCCGGAAAAACGCATCGGCGCTGATGAAGTGTGGGATAAGGCCGAGCAGGCCTTGATGGAAAGCTTAAACCGCACAGGTTGCGAATACGAGGTCAGTGAAGGCGAGGGTGCATTCTATGGGCCAAAAATTGAATACACACTAACCGATGCCATTGGCCGTCATTGGCAATGTGGCACGATTCAGGTTGACTTTTCCATGCCGGAACGCCTGGGTGCTGAATACGTTGATGCAAACGACCAGCGCAAAACACCCGTGATGTTGCATCGAGCTATTTTGGGCTCGTTCGAACGTTTTATTGGCATTCTTATTGAAAATCATGCTGGTGCATTGCCTCCTTGGCTGGCGCCGGAACAGGCCGTAGTGTGCTGTATTTCCGAGAATTCCGCTGATTATGCGGCTGAAATTGCTCAAAAGCTGAAAAAACAAGGGTTTAGAGCCAGTGCAGATTTGCGCGGTGAAAAAATCAACCGTAAAATCAGAGAGCATAGTTTGAAGAAAATGCCTTACATTCTGGTGGTTGGCGAAAAAGAACGCGAAGCCGGAACGGTTGCAGTACGCAGCCGGGGTGGCGTTGACTTAGGTGTAATGAATGTGAACGACTTTATTCAGCGTTTGCACGAAGACATTCAACAGCGTCGTAATGTTGGGCAAGACCATTAATATTTATAGGAGTTTTAGATATCGCAACCGATAAATCCCATCGCATCAATGGCGAAATCCGTGCCACAGAGGTACGTTTAATCGGCATCGAAGGTGACCAGCTGGGTATCGTCAAGCTGGCCGAAGCACTCGGGCTTGCTGAAGAGAATGAAGTAGACTTGGTTGAAATTGCGCCGAATGCGTCGCCGCCTGTTTGTCGTTTAATGGACTACGGCAAGTTCAAGTATCAAGAACAGAAAAAGCAAGCGGAAGCCAAGGCGAAACAGAAAGTCATTCAGGTTAAAGAAGTGAAGTTCCGCCCGGGTACCGATGAGGGCGACTATCAGGTTAAATTGCGTAACTTGCGCCGTTTTATTGAAGACGGAGACAAAGCTAAGGTCACGTTGCGGTTCCGCGGTCGTGAAATGGCCCACCAAGAGTTGGGTATGCGCGTTCTAGAGCGTGTGCGCGACGACCTCAGCGAGCTTGTTCAGGTTGAGGCAATGCCCAAACTGGAAGGTCGGCAAATGGTCATGGTGCTGGCACCACGCAAGAAAGCTCCGGGTAAAGGCGATTCTGCCTCCTGATTGTTGTTTTTCTTTTCTATCCCCACCAGGGCGTCCTGGTGGGGATAGTTTTCGCAGGTCGTTATGCACATACTATTCATTATTGACCCTCTCCCATCACTGAAAGCGTACAAAGACTCTTCAGTTGCCATGATGCGTGCCTTATGTAAACGGGGCCACACAATTAGCGTAGCTTTGCAGGGGGACTTGTTCATTGATGAAGGGGTGGTCAAAGTTGCCGGCCAGGCTATTGATCTGGTTCCTGATGCTGACCTGCATGCTCAAAATTGGTGGTCTGTGTCGGGCGATCCGATTGAAGTCGAGGTGTCGTACTACGATGCCGTCGTCATGCGTAAAGACCCGCCTTTCGATATGGAGTATGTGTACGCCACACACTTGTTGGATTTTGCGCAAGCGCAAGGCGCGCGTGTGTTTAATGCCGGGCAGGCAATTCGCAATCATCCCGAGAAGCTGGCAATTACAGAATTTGCCGAGTTCACTTCGCCAACACTGGTTAGCCGGGATATGGCTCGCTTGCGGGCATTTCATGGTAAACACCAGGATATTATTCTGAAGCCACTGGATGGTATGGGCGGAACAGGTATTTTTCATGTTCGGCCCGACGGTGCCAATTTAGGCGCCATTCTGGAAACGCTTACCGATAATGGTTCGCGCACCATTATGGCGCAGCGTTATATTCCCGAAATTAAGCAAGGCGACAAGCGTATTTTGTTAATTGACGGTGAACCGATACCTTACGCGTTGGCGCGTATTCCGCTGGCAGGTGAAACAAGGGGAAACTTAGCAGCCGGAGGGCGAGGTGTTGCGCAGCCTCTTACCCAGCGCGATCGCGAGATTGCGGCATCAATAGGGCCGAAGGTTCGCGCAAGGGGGTTGCTGTTGGTAGGGCTTGACGTTATTGGCGACTACCTCACCGAAGTTAACGTTACGAGCCCAACTTGCTTTGTCGAGATAACCGAACAAACCGATTTCGATGTGGCCGATTGTTTTGCTCGGGCGTTGGAGCAGGCGGCGGGGGAGTAAACATGGTTCAGGTTGTTCTGGTCATGCATCAACCACTTGGAAGTGCTTTTGTTCATTGCGCGGGGCATGTTTTGGGGCAAACGCCAGACCTAGTTCTAATGGACATTACACCTTCCGATACGCCAGAGGACAAAGCCGCGCAGCTACAACAGGTCCTTTCACAGGCACCTGCTACGCTGGTGCTAAGCGATATTTTTGGCGCAACGCCTTTTAATATTGCGCGTAAGGCGGTTGAAGCGATACAGGCACAAGGGGGAAGTGCCGAACTGGTGACCGGGACCAATTTGTGTATGATCATCAAGGCGTTGACCGGGCCTCGTGATAATCTTCAGG
>NZLH01000059.1 GCA_002694155.1 Pusillimonas sp.
AAGCTTTTGAAATGGTCCCTTCTCCAATAGGACGACCGTCTTTGTCTCTGGCCAATAGCGAGATAATGTCATTATCAGTAAGAGGGTCTCTTTCTGATAATGGGATTTCTGCAAATTCTGGATACATATCTAAAATTGGTGCTGTTCCATCTTTTAGATTTTCGTAAGTTGTTCCCGGAGATTGCTCGGAGTGAAAATCAGCTAAAAATCTAGCCAAAGCCGTGTTAACGGGTTGATTAAACCTTTCCACAAACGGCGTTTGTTTTAAGTCCTCAACTAATGAATTAAACTCAGCTTCATCAAAGGATGGAATCTTAAACCCTTCCGCACCAGCTTGAATAATTCCCGGTAAAGCTGGCACAGGCCCCTGTTGAGTTACAGGAGGTTGTGGTTGTGGCAGAGAAATTCCGGGAATAAATTCAGACGCCTGTTCTTCTTCAGCAATTTGTCGAAGTGCAATATCTTGGGTTAATTCTTTTATGGCCACCTACTAGCTCCCTTTAGCGTTTGCTTCTATTCGCGCCCGGACTCTTTGTGCCGCGTCATTACTGGTTACGGTTTGTTCACGAATAATAGGCCCTATGATAGTGTTCAACTTTTCAATTTCGGAAATCTTTTGCAATGCTGTTGATTTAACGGTTGAGTCTTGAACTCCCTCTGCAAGCATAGTATTCAACCGAATATATTCCTCTCTTAAAGCCTCCGCCAAATGCACCAATTTTCGAGCTTGCGTTGGAGGGTTAACAAAGAATTTTCTTTCATCCGGAAAAAGACCTTCTGTTGCTTGTAAGTCAGCTACAGCAAACCGTGGAGATGCGGCTAACGCAGATCTTCCCGCTATTCGTACATACTGCAAAAACTGTCTGGCATCTTGAGTTGGTTTAGCAAAAGTGGCCATAGCCTCCTGTGCAATTCCTGCGCCACCGATTAAGCCGTCCCCAAAAGCTACTAAGTTAGCCCATAAGCCCGTTCCATTTAAGACTTGAGCAGTTCCCGATTTGTAAGTAGCAATTTCTTCGGCGGTAGGAGCCCTACTCCGACCATCTCCTAAAGGTATCTGAATACGCGTTGCATCATTCGCAGAAATTTGATCTAAACGTTGTCTAGCTCTATTAGAAATTCTCTCATTTTTGTAAATATCGTAGCTTTTTTCAGGCGATATTAGTTGTCTATCTCCGGGAGTAGCTTTTTCAGTTCCGTCATCGTCAATGTATGTTCGACCCTGATTGTAAGAAATAACGACCTTTCCTAAAGATGGAACAAAGAAAGAGTTCTCGGCAACGTCCTCGGCAGGAACTGTTCTAATCCGAGCAAGACCTTGTTGAGCAAGACCGTTAGCTCTTTCTAAAGCGAGCTGACCTCGTCTGGTATTAACATCTACAACTTGAGTCCTCTCTAATCCGCTGGTTGGATTTATCGTAACGATGTTCATTAGCTTTTTAGGAAGAGGTTTAGGCGGGTTTCGGTACATGACCATGCCCGTATCAGTGTCAATTAACGCCGAGCCCTGTGGAACAGTTACTTTTTTACCGTCTCCTCGGGCTATTTCATCCCCTGTTTCTTCATTTACAAGTATCACTCCTTCAGCAAGAACTGCGGTAGGCTCTCGACCTTTACCGATTACAGTGTCCCCGCGCATCCGAACTTGACCTTCGCCTAAAGTATATTCCGAATCTACTTGAGCAACTTGATTATTGTCTGAATCAAGAACAACGTCTCCCGGTTTTAAAACAATCCGCTTGTCCGCCCCCTCTGCAACTACTTCTCCACCACGGACAACTCGTTGTCCTTCGCTCAACGTATACGATTTTTCAGCGGTAAATTTAGAATCTACATTTACTCCAGTCTCATCCGCCGTAATCGTTAACAAGGTTTGACCTTCACCAACAACTTGAGTTTTAGGTTGTCCTCTACCGATTTCGTCTCCTGTCGGAGTTATCGCTACGTCGCCTTCGCTCAAAACTAGTGGTGTTCTAAAACCTTCTGCTACAGTTTTTCCATCTGTTCCGGGTTCGACTAAAACTTGATCTTTACTTAAAGGTACAAACCTGTCTTTAGGTAAAGCGGGCACCTCCCCTATTTTCTTACCGCCCATGAAAAGAGCGCTTCCCGGAGGCACTGTTTGAACATCTGTAGCTTGTTCTAACAAGCGTTGATTAAAATCAGCTTTCGCCTTTGCTTGAGCCGCTCTTTTTGTTTCTGCTGATTGCAAAGCGGCTAAATTAAGTTTCTGCTTTTGATCTTGAATGGCTTGGGCTCTAGCACCAATAGTCGGGAGCAGTTTGGTTTCTTGAGCCGCTTCAGCTAAACGCTCCGCAGGAGACATGCCCGGACGCGACCCGGCTGTGCCGAATGCGAGTGCCGTATTTGCGATATCAAAAAGAATTTGCGCCTGCGTTTGTCTTTTTTGCTCCGCAGAATCTCCAAGAATCTGCTGATATGCCGCTTTTGACTCATCAAATAAGGTAGATAACGGGTCTACTGTAGGTGCCGAAGGAACTCGTAACCTTGAGCCACGAGAAGATGTAGGTCCAGCCAACGCTCTATTAATTGCAGAGGTGTAATTGTTTTTGCTTAATAATTCTAACGCCGCTAATTCTGCACCTAATGAACCAATACCACGGTTTACGGCCATATCAGCCTCCCATCATTGACATGATACCGCCGGCCATAGCGCCTTGTACCGGCTGTTGCATCTCTTGCTCTGCAAGTCCGCCAATACCTTGATCGACCATCGACATCTGTACAACGGGCTGTACCAGCGCGAGTACAGATTCAGGCGTCTGTGCGGCGTCTTCCTCTCCAACGATTGTAGCAAGCTCGGCGCGGCGTTGTTCAACAGAAGCGTCTTCGCCACGAACTGAGTTCATCATTGTCTCAAAGTCTTCGGCTTCTTCCGGGTCGCTAACATCGGTCGCTACTTCCGATAACATTTCTTCAACAGTGCCTTGGTCTACCTCGCCAACGCCCATGCCTTCCATAGCAGGACCGGGGTCCGCGGGAGCCTGTTCTAGGGCCGCGATTCCGGCAGGTGGTGCCATTGTCGGCTCACCGCCCATCTGCATCTTTTTAAACTCAACACCGCGACCTTTTAAAATATCTGCTTGAGTGATCTCGCCGTCTGGAGGACCACCACCGGGACCAGTTAAGTCTGGGAAACCTGCGGCTCCGCCTTTAGCAAACATCTGCCGTTGCATTACACCTCTGTTCATCATCCGAATAACCCTGCCCTTTCTGCGCCTGCCGCCGCTGACAGACCCGCAATACCCAAACCAAGATACTGCTGTGCCGGAGAGACACTAGGTGCTGTAGAAGAAGCAATAGTTTGCTGTGTTGATGGTGCGCCTTTATAAATGTCGGATAAAAACGCGTACCGCTGATATGGTTCGTACAGTTGAGCGAGGTCGCTCTGACGTTGTGCCTCAAGCTCTGCCTGTTGTTGTGCCTGCTGACGTTGACCCATGTCGAAGGCAAACTGTGCGTCTTGCTGTCCAAGCTGTTGACCTAATTGTCCGAGGCTTGCCTGACGCAGGCCCAGAGTGCCTAATTGTTCTGCGGCTGTTTGTGCCGCTCGCTGTGCCTGTAGAAAGTTCTGCGCTTGCGATTGAGCAAGGGCCGCGGCCCGATTACGGTCGATCTCGCTTTGTGCCACTTGGGCTCTGGAACCACCAAAAGCTCCTGCCCCTACGGCCTGACCTGCCGCCTGATCCTGTTGAATGTCAAAAGCTCTGTTGATTTCGGCCTGCACCGCATCTTGATAGGGGTTCATGTACTCTGTAACAGCACCCGGTTGTATGGCCCGAAGCGCGTCGCCCATCGTATAACCAGCTTGTTCCAAAAACGGTGTAAACCCTCCAATACCCTGCGCCGCAAGTTGTCCAGCTTGCTGTTGCAAGGCCGTCTGTTCTGCCACCCGTTGCACAGGTAACGTGATCGGTACGTCAGCAAGAGCCCTAGCATCTTCAAGAAGTCCTAGCTTATAGGCTTCAATTTCGGGAGCTTCGCGGACTATCTGCTCAGTTACACTCATGACATCATTTGTCCTTTGTTTTCAAGGTTACGCATCATTGAATACATGTTGTTAATACCCTGCGTCATATTGCCATTGCCAAGCCCCTTGACGGCCTTCTTTGTCATTACAAATTCACCGGGCATCAATAAAGCGCGGACGCTGTCTTCGTCGGGTACACCCTCGTTAGGCATGATTCCTCCAGTCCTACGTGGAAAAACTTGACCGCCGTCTGCGGCAAACATTTGTGGACGCACAAATGGGTTACGCATTTGCGGAGGTAAAGAAGGAGGGGAGAAAGGACCGTAGTTGGTGCCTACCGTAAACGGGCCTTGTGCAAGAGAAGGTGTTCTTGCTTCTGGAGACAACCTATATTGCTCCGGGTTTTCTGCCAAAAGGTCTGCCCCTGTGCGCTGATCGACAAGGTTTGGATTGTCTTGTGGAGCCGCTTCAAAAAAACCACCCAACGCGGCGACACCTGTGCCTGCTAAGGCTAATGGGCCGTAACGCTTTATCAAGCCCGGAGTTAATTCATTTGTCGCTAAAGCTGTTGCTTCTGCTGAACCTAATTCTGGATTATTCGTCATTAATTCCTGCGCTTTTTGAGCAATGTCTGATGAC
>NZLH01000060.1 GCA_002694155.1 Pusillimonas sp.
CGCGCAACGCAACGGGCAAACAACTGTGAGGTTTCCACCAGCTCGGCGGCCACCACCCAGCGCCCACCTTTACGACCCAAAGTGGAACCAGGGTGAACTAGAAAGCGAATATCGCGCGCGCCCTGGTAACGTTGCCCTTCTTCTGTTTTTAAACCTATATTGCCAAGCAGGCCGGCTAATAAGGCCTTGTGCAACTGCTCGTATGTAGCGTCGATTTGATTTACGCGCCACCCTTGCTCGCCCACCAACGCGGCCAACTGACTGTGAACGTCGTGCCATTCTCGTAAACGCAAGGGCGACAAATAGTTTTGTCTCAACAAGGCCACCAGCTTTTTCTGTGACGCTTTATGACGGACCTTGTCTTCATACCAGTGCCAAAGCTTTAAGTAAGACAAAAACTCTGATTTGCTGTCAGAAAATTTCTGATGCGCTGCTTGTGCTGCATCGCGCTCGGCCATGGGGCGATCACGCGGGTCTTGTACGGATAATGCCGCGGCAATAATAAGCATCTCGGCCAGGCATTGTTCATTACGCGCAGCCAAAATCATGCGCGCAATGCGTGGATCAACGGGCAGACGAGCCAAGTCGGCGCCCACCCTAGTTAATTTATTAGCCTCATCCAGCGCCCCCAGTTCCTGCAATAAATGGTAGCCATCGGCTACTGCCCGCCCGGTAGGCGACTCGACGAACGGAAACGTTTCAATATCGTCAAGCTTAAGCGCCTTCATGCGCAAAATAACCGACGCCAGCGAAGAACGGAGAATTTCCGGGTCGGTAAAAGCGCTGCGCTGCTTATAACTTTCTTCGTCGTACAGGCGAATGCATACCCCTGGCCCAACTCGACCGCAACGTCCGGCCCGCTGATTTGCCGAGGCCTGACTAATGGGTTCAATGCGCAGCTGCTCGACTTTGTTACGCCAGGAATAGCGTTTAATGCGCGCCAGCCCACTGTCGACCACATAACGAATACCCGGCACCGTAAGCGACGTTTCTGCCACATTGGTTGCCAGCACCACTCGACGGCGATTGCTTTGCGGGCGGAAAATTTGCTCTTGCTCTGCCTGCGACAACCGTGCAAATAACGGTAAAACGTCAATGCGACCGCCATGATGCTTGCGCAGTGCGTCGGCCGACTCGCGAATCTCGCGCTCGCCAGGCAAGAAAACCAATACGTCGCCCTCACCATAACGGGCACACTCGTCAACGGCGTCGACAATGGCATCAATTAAATCGCGCTCTTCATCTGAACCTAGGCGCGAACGGGCATCGTCCCGCGCTGGGCTATCGTCGTCGGTATCGCGAACTGGACGATAAAGAATATCAACAGGGTAAAGACGACCCGAAACCTCAACAACTGGCGCAGGCTTGCCTGCTGTTGCAAAATGCCGGGAAAAGCGCTCGGCATCGATGGTGGCCGACGTAATAATGAGTTTGAGGTCGGGGCGACGCGGTAACAGCTGTTTTAGAAAACCCAACAGAAAATCAATGTTCAGGCTGCGCTCATGCGCTTCGTCGATAATAATTGTGTCGTA
The DNA here is from genome assembly GCA_002694155.1 of Pusillimonas sp. GTDB lineage: Bacteria > Pseudomonadota > Gammaproteobacteria > Burkholderiales > Burkholderiaceae_B > Neopusillimonas. The sequence goes on from NZLH01000060.1 coordinate 1,533, forward strand.
GCGACGCAGCATGGGGTCGCGTTGTGACTCAGCCAGCAAAATGCCGTCGGTCATGAGCTTAACCGCCGTATTACGCGAACTTCGATCGTTAAACCGAACCTGATAACCCACCCAGTCGCCTATCTCGGTGTTCAGCTCTTGGGCCACCCGTTTGGCAACGGATGTGGCCGCCAAACGGCGCGGCTGGGTATGCCCGATCATCTTTTCGCTGCCGCGCCCCAACTCAAGGCACAGCTTTGGTAACTGGGTCGTTTTTCCCGAACCGGTCTCGCCGCATACAATAACGACCTGATGATTATTAATCGCCTGGGCTATTTCTTTACGACGCGCACTAACCGGAAGGTCTTCCGGATAGTGAATTGGCGGCAATGGGCGCGGGGTACGCTTGCCCTTGCCATTTCGATTGGCAAATTTACCAGGGCCTGAGCCCACAAAAGTGTCTTTGTTTCCCGACAAACCGGATAAGTCTTGCATGAAAATTCTTATAACAGCGCAACCGGTCATTATAATTTTGACCTGACACAACTCAAACCGCTTTCTAAATTATTTGTTATGGCCGAATCCGAAGACACTTTCTCCGCCCAGGACGCCGCACAGTTTGCTCCCGCACAGTTCGTGCGTTGGTTCCGTGAGGTTGCACCTTACGTGCACAACTTCCGAGGCAAAACGTTTGTTGTGGCTTTTGGCGGTGAACTCGTCAACGACGGCGCACTCAATAACCTCATTCAAGATTTGTCCCTGCTTTCTGCTCTGGGCGTGCGGCTAGTATTGGTGCATGGTTCAAGACCTCAAGTAAATGAGCAATTAACGCTTAAAGGGCTTGACGTACGCTTTGGCCGAAACAACCAGCCTACCAATGCCGCCGCCCTGGAATGCGCCAAAGAAGCAGCTGGCGAAATCCGGCTGGATATTGAAGCCGCTTTCAGCCAGGGGCTACCCAATACACCCATGTCGAATGCGCAAATTCGGGTTATCTCGGGAAATTTTGTTACCGCCCGCCCAATTGGTGTTATAGACGGCGTTGATTACTTGCACACGGGTGCCGTACGCAAGCTAGATTCAGAAGCCCTGCGGTCCGTTCTAAACCAGGGTGCCATTGTTTTATTGTCTCCGCTGGGGTTTTCTCCTACAGGCGAAGCCTTTAATTTGGCCATGGAAGACCTGGCAACCAGCGTAGCCATTTCCTTACGGGCCGAAAAACTAATTTTCCTTACGCAAAACCGCACAATTCGACACGAAGACGGAACTGTAGACACCGAACTGGCGCGCGAAGATGCCGATGCCCTGCTGGCAGGCGGTACGCTTGATGAAGATACTGCAACTTTTTTAAGCCACGCATCGCGTGCAGTTAAACGCGGTGTTGCCCGGGCACACCTGCTGCCCTACACACTTGATGGCAGCGTGTTACTGGAAATTTTCACCCACGATGGTGTGGGTACCATGGTGGTAGAAGACACTCTGGATGACCTACGCCCCGCGACCATGGACGACGTGGGCGCCATTGTGCGTTTGATCGACCCCCTTGAAGCCGACGGCACTCTGGTACCACGTGGCCGGGCTGTCATCGAGCGCGATGTTGAACAGTTCACCGTGTTAGAGCACGACGGCGTAATTTATGGCTGCGTTGCCCTAATCCCTTACCCCGACGATCGCATGGCCGAAATGGCCTGTTTAATTGTTCACCCTGAATGGCAAGGCGAAGGTGAAGGCGAGATGCTGTTACGCCATGCCGAATCTAAAGCACGGGCCGCTGGCGCACGCCGGCTGTTTGTCCTTACTACACGCACCTCGCACTGGTTTATTAAGCGCGGCTTTGTTCAGGGTGGCGTAACCGACTTGCCTAAAGAACGCCAAGCGCATTACAACCGTTCGCGTAACAGTCTTGTTTTCATCAAAAAACTGTAAAGTGCGCGCATTTCGCCTACTGGGTACAATAAACCCTGTTGCTAAATTTATCTGTAGAAAGAGGCGCACTTATGACACGTATGGTTCAATGTGTAAAACTAAAGCGCGAAGCCGAAGGGTTGCCTGCGCCCCCTTATCCCGGGGAATTGGGTGTTCGTATCTGGCAGAATATTTCCAAAGAGGCTTGGGAACAATGGGTACAAACACAAACCCGCCTGGTGAACGAGAACCGTCTTAACCTGGCCGATATTCGGGCGCGCAAATATTTGGCCCAGCAAATGGAAAAGTTTCTGTTTGAAGATGCCGATGTTGAGGCACAAGGCTTTGTACCCCCTTCGCAGTAATTAAACACTGCACGCGCAAAAAAGGTCACGCCAAATTAAGCGTGACCTTTTTTATTTTGGCTCTAAAAGCTTCGCGCGCACTGAACTTAGTCAAAAACCGAAGGCACTGCAGGCAAATTCAATTAGTTATCTTCCTTCACCAGCGGTTCACCCCGCGCCACACGTTCCGTTGCCTTTACACCAATATGGCGTACATCGTCGCCATGAACCATATAAATGACACGCTCAGCCATATTTTTGGCGTGGTCACCGATTCGCTCAAGAGAGCGGGCGATGAAAATAAGATCAATCGACCGCGAAATTGTGCGCGGATCTTCCATCATGTAGGTAATCAGATGACGCAACGACGCTTTCCACTCTTTATCGACCTCTTTATCGTTGCGTACCACAGTGGCGGCATGAATAGGGTCTTCACGGGCAAATGCATCGAGCACATTACGAATCATGTTGGTAACCTGAGTGGAAATGTGCCGTAACTCGACCGCTGGAATGTACTGACCACCCGCCTCATGCATCCGNCGCGCCATTTTTGCGATTTTGTCGGCCTCGTCGCCGCANCGCTCCATATCGGTAAGCATTTTTGAAACNGACANCAANAGNCGNAAATCNANNGCNGTAGGTTGNTTNCGCGCAATNANCAANCCAATTCGCTCGTCAATTTCNACTTCCANCCGNTTNACTTCTTTNTCNCGATCNTGAACNGTATCGGCNANNGNNACNTCTTTATTNACCAGTACNTTCATCGCCTCGCCAATCATGGCCTCAACCANGCCCCCCATTTGCAAGAACGAAGAGCGAACGTTCTCGAGCTCGGCGGAAAACTGTTTGTTGGTGTGTTCGGTCATGATTGAACCTCTGGTTTCAATAACGCGGATAAAAATTGTACTGCTACCTTACCCNATAATTATGACGTGATTATGACTAAGCNGGTTTACGNTGCTCTACACCCGNTTGAGTTGAAATTAANGCAACGNNGGCGCCTGCTATGGCGAACAANCCACACGTTACCACNCCTGGAATATTNTTTACCTGCGCCTCCAAGGCCTTCGGGTCGGTAATANGCAANCCCGCTACGTCGAGGATCTGGCAACCGTTGTCGGTGGTAAAGCCNTCCCGCAACNTNGGCCGGCCNCCAAGNGCCGCCATTTGTCGGGCCACTGCTTCGCGCGCCATGGGAATGACTTCNACNGGCAAGGGNAAAGCNCCCAGGTAATCGACACATTTGGANTCATCGGCAATACANACNAACTGNTCNGCAACCGAGGCCACGATTTTTTCNCGGGTTAATGCNCCGCCGCCNCCTTTTATCATGTGCANGCCGGCGTCAATTTCATCGGCACCATCGATATAAACCGGNACNTGGCTAATGTCATTCAAATCGAATACNGCAATNCCATGGCTTTGCAGGCGTNTGGTGCTGCGTTCAGAGCTTGAAACCGTNCCTTTGAAACGGCTTTTATNCNGGGCCAGTTGATCNATAAACAAATCGGCGGTTGACCCCGAACCAATACCAATAACNGTGTCGGGNTTTANATACGGCAGCACNTAATCGATTGCGGCTGCGGCGACATTTTCTTTTAACTGNTGTTGTGNTANCAACNCNTTACCCCTTTANNTCAGCATACTTTTTCTCGGAAAACCCCAGCACNATATTCGGTGCCAGGCCNACGGCNACGGGTCNTTTCACTAATGTTGGATNGNCGGCGACAAGGGCCAGGTACTCTTNTTGAGAGGCCGGATTTTTCTGGCTTTCCGGTAAATTTCGCCATGTCATTGAGGCCCGGTTAATGAGTTTGTCCCANCCNGCCTGNCCNGCCCAGTCTTTTAAANTNGCGGCNTCAACGGGTTGTTCACGATAATCAATAAAAGTGTACGGCACNTCATTGGCATCCANCCATTTCATGGCTTTCACACAAGTNCTGCANTTTTTCAGCCCGTATAANACAACGGATTCACTCATTTAGACNCCCCTCGCCATTGCAGGCGATTCGCCACAATAACGAATAAACCAACAATCAGAATAAACAACGTCGCCAACGCATTGATTTCAGGCTTCAAGCCCAGGCGAACGCGCGANAACACCTCCAGCGGCAGNGTGGTGTAACCCGGCCCAGAAAGNAANGANGCGATGACCACATCNTCGAGCGANAAGGTGAAGGCTAACAGCCAGGCCGCCAACAACGCCGGGGCAATCAACGGCACNGTAATCAGGAAAAACACTTTCAACGGCGTGGCGCCCAGATCAAGTGCNGCTTCTTCCAGTGAACGATCAAGGTCTCGAATGCGCGACTGCACCACCACGGCCACATANGCNACACACAAAGTGACATGCCCCACCCAAATAGTGAACATGCCGTTACCTTGCGGCCAGCCAATAAGCTGACTCATTTCCACAAAAAGCAACAGCAANGAAATACCCAGCACAACTTCAGGTATNACCAAAGGGGCGCTTAGCATGCCTATATACAGCGTGAAACCCCGAAAGCGCCCCATACGAGCCAAAACATAGCCCGCCCANGTGCCAATAATGACTGCGGCAGTGGCAGTTAACGCNGCAATTTGCAACGACAACAANGCAGCGCTAAGTAAGGCNCGGTCATTNAATANNTCAACATACCANCGCAACGAAAAACCNGACCAGGTTGTCATTAATGAAGAATCGTTAAANGAGAAAANCATCAGGCAGGCGATGGGCACATACAAAAAGCCGTATCCCACAAACAACGCCAATGCCCGGAACCAACGATTGGGTTGAATCATTTGCGCTCACCCCCATTCATCTGGCTCATTTGATTCTTCTGGAAAATAACCAGCGGAATTAACAGAATGGCGACCATCACCACCGTAACGGCCGCTGCCATGGGCCAATCGGTATTATTGAAGAACTCCGTCCACATCACACGCCCCATCATGAGCGTATCGGCGCCACCCAGCAGCTCTGGAATAACGTACTCCCCCACAGTGGGAATAAACACCAGCATGCCACCGGCAATCACGCCCGGTAACGACAGCGGCAGCGTAACGCTTAAAAAGGCTTTCCAGGGTTTCGCACCCAGGTCGTAAGCGGCTTCCAACAGCCGTACATCCAGCTTTACCAGGTTGGCATAGAGCGGCAAAATAAAAAACGGTAAATAGGCATAAACGAGGCCGATATAAACCGCCAGGTCGGTACGATAAATTTCCAGCGGTTCACTAATAACGCCCAACCAGATCAAAAAGTTGTTCAGCAGGCCATCGTTGCGCAGAATCCCGACCCAGGCATAAACACGCAACAGCAATGATGTCCAGAACGGCAAAATGACCAGCACCAACAGCAGACTGCGCAAAGCGGGTTGTGAGCGGGCAATGTAATACGCCATGGGGTAGCCAATAATGGCGCACCATAAGGTCGTAATGGCCGCCACCTTGATTGAGTTCAGATAGGTAGCGATATAAAGGTTATCGGTAAACAACAGCGCATAGGTGTTCAGGTGCAAGCTCAAGGTAATGGCTTGATCCTGGATTTGCGCAAACGAGGTATAGGGCGGAATACCAAACCGCAAATCCGCAAAGCTGATTTTCAATACCAATAAAAACGGCACCAGCAAAAACAGACCCATCCAGATGAATGGCGGCAATATCGCCATTCGCCTGGATAAAAGCCGACGGGACCAGTCAGTAAACTTGCTCATGAGGGCAACACCGTCGCACTGTCATCGGACCAACTGACATACACTTCGTCATCAATAGCCGGCGCTTCAGTCTGAACCATCATGACGCCCGGCACGTTCGCCTCCACCATAAAACCGGAGTCCAGGCGAATTTGATAGCGCGCATAACTGCCCATCCAGGCCACATGATTCACATGGCCATGCGCCCAGTTTCCTTCCGTTTCCGGTTGCACAACATTCACCCGAATATTCTCAGGTCGAATAGAAATATGCACATCCATACCCAACGGCTCGCTAACCCCGTGCGCGACAACCAGCGGGCGGCTCAACTGTTCGCTTTCAATGACCACATGATCGGGCTCATCTACCACTATGGTGCCATTGAACATATTGGTTGAGCCGATGAAACCGGCGACAAAACGCGAGTTGGGAAACTCATATACCTCTTGCGGAGTGCCGCATTGAACAATTTGGCCCTCGGTCATGACCGCCAAACGGGATGCCATGGTCATCGCCTCTTCCTGGTCNTGCGTCACCATAATGCAGGTCACCCCCACNNGCTCCAGAATCTTCACCAGCTCAACCTGGGTTTTCTGGCGGATTTGCTTATCGAGAGCCGACATGGGCTCGTCGAGCAACAAGAGCTTTGGGCGCTTGACCAGGCTGCGTGCAAGTGCAACNCGCTGCTGCTGNCCACCCGATAATTGATTGGGTTTGCGGCGCGAATACCCCGCCATTTGCACCAGATCGAGCGCGTCAAACACGCGCTCGTGAATCTCGTGGCGTGGCACCCCCTCTTGNTTCAAACCGAATGCCACATTAGCCTCGATTGTCATGTGAGGAAACAACGCATAAGACTGAAACATCATATTCACCGGGCGTCGGTAAGGCGGTAACAATGTGATGTCTTCGTTATCCAGGAAAATACGGCCCGAAGACGGCTCCTCGAAGCCCGCCAGCATACGCAGCAGCGTCGACTTTCCACACCCGGANCTACCCAGTAATGCAAATATTTCGTGGCGCCGTACCGACAAATTCACCGATTGAACGGCCACGGTGTCGCCGAATATCTTGACGATATCTTCTACACGAACGAATTCTTCGGCATCGCCGGCCCACACTGCATTGGTATTTCGATTATCTGTCATGATCAGCGACCGGACTTAAGCTCGGCCCACATACGGGTTTGAATACGTTTGGATTTTAATGGCAAGGGCTCAATGACATACAAGGTACGCGAGACCTCTGGCGGCGGATANATCATNGGNTTGTTNGCCACCTCNGGCACAACNAATTCNCGNGCNGTTTTATTTGCATTGGGATAAAACANTTCGTTAGTGATCGCCGCATGNACCTCCGGTGTTTCAATGTAATTAATGAACGCCATCGCTTCGTCGAAATGCGGTGCGTCTTTAGGCACTGCCATTGTGTCGAACCAGGCCGGCGCCCCCCCTTNCGGAATGAAATACGCAATTTCNTATGGACGGTTGGCTTCTTTGGCGCGTTGACTGGCGATCATAATGTCGCCCGAATAGCCAAAAACCAGACAAAGATCGCCGGTTGCCAACTCATCGATGTAACCCGATGAGCTGAATTGGCGAATAAAAGGGCGAATTCCTTTAAGCANATCAAGCGCAGCGCGAAAATCTTCAGTACTGCCNCTGTTCGGATCCAGCCCCAGGTAATGTAACGCCGCCGGGAACACCTGNGCCGANTCATCCAGAATGGANATACCACACGATTGCAGCTTGCGCGCGTTTTCGGGATCGAACAACAGATCCCAACTGTCAAGCTTCACGTCGGGCCCAAGCACTTCTNGCACACGGGTCACATTCACGCCTAAACCGTTGGTGCCATACCCCCATGGAACCAGATACTGGTTGCCCGGATCAATTTCCGCCAACAATGCCATGATGTCTGCATCGAGATGCTTCCAGTTGGGAATTTGCGATTTGTCGAGCTTGCGAAACAAGCCGGCCTGCAATTGGCGGGCCGCATAGTGCGTAGACGGCACNACNATGTCGTAACCTGANTTACCNGTNAATAANTTGGCTTGCAGCGCGTCATTGCTATCGTAAACNTCGTANCGCACGCGAATACCGGTTTCCCGCTCAAANCCCGGCAAGGTNTCGGGTGCNGTATATTCAGCCCAGTTATAAACGTTTACAACGCGCTGNTGGGCTTGCGCNGGTAACAAGCCCCACAANCCCATGCACAACATGGCAAACGACAACAGCCCTTTCAATCGCATTGGTATTCACCCCCGGCGAAATTTGAAATTGAAACGCGTGATCATAGCTTTTTTTTGGCGGCCATTCAGGACGCCGGTGCTATGCGTAATAGGCGTTGCTTAATGCCTGCCAAAAAATGTCACCCTGAGATCCGGCTACCTTTAACAAAGAGCGACGCAGGCGAAGCAGGTTCCGTCGACGCAACGACGCCGACATTGAGCGAAAACGCCCCCGATCAAAATCGATGAGCCATACTTTTCCGCTTGGATCCAACAGAATGTTAAAGGCATTCAGATCGGCGTGCCAAACATTTGCATCGTGAAATTGTTTCAAAACCGACGCAACTCGCGCGGCATTTTCGGGCTGTAATTGCATCGCTAAAGGCGCGGCATTCTCAATTCGTGCTACAACCAGCGCGGCCCTATAGCTTAAGCTCCGGCGCCAGTAACCGGCCGCCAATGGCTCAGGCACCGGCAGACCAAGACGCGTCATTTCGTGCAGCATTGTGAACTCCGCCATGGAGCGAGTGGCTTGAGCCCCTTGCCAAAAATAACGATCTGCACTTATTTTGGCAACCCAACCGCCACGCCGATAATGGCGTAAAACAGCCGAACCGAAAGGCCCTTGAACGAACCAGGCAGATTGACGCCCGCCCTTCTGAACCGCCTGTGCCTGCAAACTTGGGTTTGCTGGATCGAAAAGCAAGCCGTTGAACAACTTCGGATCGGGCGCGTGGTTTTGCGCGACGTGCTCGCGGGGCAATAAGCAAGTGGCAAAACGCAAACATCCATGCGCAACAGGCACGTCGAACCATGGCTTGGAAAACGCATTCATGCCAGTGCCCGCAGCGACGATAAAGGCGGCGTGTTCAATATGCCCCGTAAGGCCAGCAAACCCGCCAGCGAGGTTGCCACAATGCCCAGACCTGCACCCAGCAGCCAGGGCCACCAGGAAAATGCAAAGTCAATCGACAAAACATAATGGGCCAAAAGCGCTGCCACAGTGACCGCCCCGGCTGCAGCCAACAAGCCAGACAAACCACCCAACAGCAATAGTTCTACCCTCATCGACCGGCGTAACTGCACGGCATTGGCCCCTAACATTCGTAAAATCGCCACCTCATGAAGGCGCTCTTCGCGCGTAGCAAAAAATGCCGCCGCCAAAACCAGAACGCCTGCCAACAGAGTAAACACAAACAAAATCTGCACTGCTCGAATCACCTGATCGAGAATACGTTGTACTTGTGCCAGCATCACTCCCACGTCGAATACCGTAATGTTGGGAAAAACCTGAACAAGCGACTGGACTAGCCCGGACCGATCGGGCGGAAGGTAAAAAGAAGTGAGATACGACGCAGGTTTGTCGGCCAAAGCAGATTCAGACATCAGCGCGAAAAAGTTAACGTCGAACGAGTCCCACTTCACCTCACGCAAACTGGTAACAAGAACATCAACCAACTCGCCCGCAATATCAAACTGTAGTTGATCGCCAACTTGCAAGCCCAGCGTTTGTGCCACCTCATCTTCCAAAGACACCTCAGCTTTGGCAGGATCCAGCCACTGACCGCTTACAACTCGATTGCTGTCGGGCAAAGTATCACGGTACGACAAATTAAATTCACGTTCAGATAATCGTCGCGCCCGCCCACTTTCGAATTGATCCGGGTCAACAGGTTCGTTATTAATCGCCACCAAACGCCCTCGTATCATGGGCGCCAACGATTCATTCTCCATTCCACGATCACGCAACATACGCTGCACTTCGTCAACCTGATCGGGCTGAATGTTAATAAGGAAAGTATTGGGCGCATCGGGCGGCACAGTGTTTTGCCAACCCTGCAATAAGTCGGTACGCGTAATAGAAAGCAGTAACAGCACCATTAAACCCAGCGACAATGCACTGACCTGTGCGACGGTTAACGCGCGCCGCCGTGCCAAACCCGCCAGCGCAAACCTAAGAACAGAAGGGGCACCGGCATAGTGGCGCAGCCGTTCCAGCAACCAAAGACCAACCCATGACAGCGCTACAAACAGAACCAGCGCGCCTAAAAAACCGCCTACAACCGTCAAGGTAAGCCGCGCATCGCCTGAAACCCAATAGGTTAGACCCACAAACGCCAACAAGCCAGAAACGTAAGCCGCACTGCGATAGCTTGTTACGCGAGGCACTTGATCGCGCAGTACCCGCGCTGGCGAGACGCGCCCCAGCTCAAACAATGGCGCCAATGCAAAGCCCAACAGTAAAATGAGCCCGGCCAG
>NZLH01000061.1 GCA_002694155.1 Pusillimonas sp.
AGAACTATCTTGCTTTTTATAATGTTTTTCATCTCTTGCATGAAAATGGCCAGTAAATATTAATTTAGATTTTTCAACTAAAATATCTGGATTATCACCATGATCACAAATCTTAAACATGTTCATTTTAAAGTTTTCTAATTCAAAATGCCCAAATATTAAATCACTATTCGGAATATCATCAATTTTAGTACCCCAGGGACAAAATGATATTAATTTACCTTTATAATCTACGGTTGCAAGTTTATCATATACAGTTAAATTATTATAACCTTTTAATATACTTAAACTATTAATTTCAGATGTGTCTTTATACCAAGCATCATGATTTCCAGTTATCATTACTATATTAAAATCTTTAAATTTATCTAATAAATCTTTAGCAAAATTTAAAGTTTTTACTGATATTTCATCTCTATAATGAAAGAAATCACCACAAAATATAATATCTTTTATATTATGAGATTTTAAATTAGTAATATACCAATCAACCCATTTATTAGCTATACCTAACCAGAAATCATTATTCTGGTGTACGCCTAAATGTATATCGGAAAATATAGCTACTTTATTCATTAAAATCTGTATCTATATCATCACTCATAGGTTTAACATAAACCCTACCATCAGTTGAGTCTAACATTTCTTGCTCATAAATTTTTTCTTTATATTGACTCAATGTTTCAGCATGCTTTTTTTCTTTTTTTATTCTATTAATAAAAGCATGAAAAGCAATGGTAGTAAAATATGAAAATGGGTTATGTTCAGATTCGATATCAAATTTTTTATTAGTAACAGCAGTATACATTTTAACTAATGCATCTCCAACCATTTCATCTCGGTATGTATAATTAATAAAATTAGATGAATAACTTAAACCGTGAGCAATTTTATGTATCATATCTCCTAATTTAGGAGTACAATCTCCGTGTTTATAGTATTCTACTAATTCAGCTTTTAATTCTCGCGGATCAACATAGTATTCAGTCTTTTTAGGTTTAGGACCTCTACGCTTACCGGTAGTTTTTTTAGTATTAGCCATATTATAATTATAAATTAAGTAATTTATTTTTCAACTATATCAGTTAAGGTATAATTAATTTTTTCTAAATCATAAATTTCTTGTCTTTTATCACCATGACGTATACCATATTTTAATTGATCACATATATCGATAATTAATAATTTATTTTTACTTTCATGTAATCTTAACCCTCTACCTATAGATTGAATAGTTCTNATAAAACTNTTACCNCCNGANGCAAACATAATCATATGNATATTNTTNATATTAATACCNGTACTAAAAATAGAACTCATNGCTATACAAANAACNTTACTATTAGTTTCCATTATTTTTTTAATTTGATCTCTAGTTTCTACTTCTACTTCACCTTTTACGAAAAATACTTGTTTATCTTTACTTTGTGATAATTTATCATAAAGCGCATCTCCATGAGCTAAATGATTGACCAATATTAAAGAATTATTATTAAATTTATTACTAATATTTTGTATNACATTATTTCTAAATTTATTAGTATAGATAAAATCTAATTCAGTTTTAAAATTATTATTGNCTNATACGTATAAAGGTTTANCATTATAGCTTACGTTAATTATNTTAACGTCNACGTTAGTTAAATAACTNTCNAATCTAAGTTCATANCTATCNTTATCATATATAACCTTACCNAANTTACCTAAAATATTCCATTCATCNGGTTTATTATCNGGTAANGTACCNGTTAANCCAAATTTATTATTNGTGNTTATTTCNTTNACCATTTTNCTAATTTTATTAGATTTTTTAATTGTATGACACTCATCTACTACTAAAGTATCTACATATTTTATCCAATCATTATCTTTAAACTGACTTTGCAAAATACCTCTATTAGCTATAATACAATTAGAAGTTAAATCAGGTTTTATTTTACCTGTCCATCTTGTAAATTTAAATTTTACATCATAATCTATAAAATCTTTATATGTTTGATTTACCAANCCTAAATCCGGTACTATAATTAGTATTTTAATTTTTTCATTATTTTTAAATAAACTCATTAATAATGAAGCTATTGTTAAGGTTTTACCACCTCCAGTACCAAGTTTTATTATTCCCCTACCAAACTTAAGTGCATTTTTAACTGATTCTAATTGATAATCTCTAAGAGGAAATTTTAATTTATTATAAACTAAATTAGATTTACAGTTATTAGGTTTTACTATATCTAAAACNTCTTCNTCTACTTGAATATCATTNTGNNTATATTCTTGCTTTANNTATGANANNATATNAAAAAATAANCCNGGTTCAAANANNCCNGTAGGNGTTATACAATATATTCTNGGATTAGAATAAAATCTTGCTCTACCTCTTAGTCTAAATCTTGCTGTATCGTCTTTAACGCTAAAATGTTCTCTAATATCATCTAAATTATCAGTTATAAGACGTATCTTACTTTTATCTAATTTAAATTTTATCATAATTGTTCCATTTTCATTATTTCNATAATATTTTTTATATCAAAACCTACTGCACTAAAAGTTTTTTCTGTTTTTTCTAAAAATTCAATAATTAATTCCTCATCATTTATTTTCTTTGATATTTCTAACATTTTTTCATGCTTATAACTTGCCTTTTCAGCAACTGGTATAGTAACTTTAACAGGACTTTCTTCTATTATTTTTTGAACTACTTCTTTTTTTATTGAATCTCTAAGTTGCTTTAAACTCAATAAGTTTTTTTTATGTCTTATTAACTTAGATACCCAATAATGCTTACGAGCCGGGGTACGCATAGAAGAGTCTTTTAAATTAAATTCATTTATTTGCAAATCTTTTTCTATTTCATCTATATATTGATCTAATAAACTCACTTAATAATTATAAATACTAATATGAAAAAAACAACTTTATTTGAAAAAGCATTTTTAGAAAAACTAAACCCTAAAAAACATGATGCCGGTGATTATATAAAAGATTTTCAAAAGTCAAAAGCACCGCAGTTTAAAGGTAAGTCTAAGAAGAAAAAAAGAGAAATGGCAATAGCTGCTTATTTAGATGCAAAAGAAGAAGATGCTCAAGATATTAAAGTTAGAAAAAATAAACAAGGATTAATGGGTTCTAAAACTCAAGTNCATAAAGATAAGAAAAAAGAATCATCCAAAAAATTAGGTAGAAAAAAAGTAAAAGAAGAAGATGAAAATACAGTAGGTGGNGGTGCTTTAGGATCTACTGCTGCTGCAGGTTATGGAACCACAGTTAGTGGTACACCTGGTACAGATGCATATGCAACTGGTGATTTTAGAAGACCTATTGCATTAGGTGCTACTACTTCTAGATTTGGTAAAGTAGGTAAAAAGCGTAAGACTAGAAAACGCAAAAATAAAAAGTAAATAACTTAATGGATAATGGTCATTGGGATATAATACAAGATATGCCTGAAGATCCATTTGGGTTTATATATGAAATTACAAATACGTTAAATAATAAATCCTACATAGGTAAAAAACAAATGGTTCGTAAAATTAAACGTAAACCATTAAAAGGTAAAAAAAGAAAAAGGATAGATTATATAGAAAGTGATTGGAAAACTTATACCGGCTCGTCAGACGTTTTAAACGAAGATATAAAAAAGCTAGGTAAAGATAAATTTAAATTTAATATATTATTATTTTGTAATAGTAAATTTGAACTTAGTTATTATGAAGCTAAAATTCAATTTGAAAAAGACGTTTTATTGAATGAAAAATATTATAATGGTATAATTAATTGTAGAATAGGTAAAGCTCCTAGAATATTTTTGGAACAGTATTATAATAAGAATAATGATGATGGCTGATTTGCATATAGAAAATTATGACTTTACTATTATTGATTTTAACGATTTATTGATAACTGATATTCAAGATAAAATAATTAATTCTTTGTATGAATATAATTTATTAGATAAAAGTATAAATAATTTGCAGGTTAAAAAATTTATATATCATTATACTATATATAGCATTTGTGAAAAGTTATTACAAGGTAAAACTAAATCTATAATCTATTATAATAACACTCAATTAGATGATTGTGAATTATTTAAATATTTTAAAGAAAATGAAATTTTATCTTTTTTTACTAATTTTTTACGTAAAGTAGATAAAATTTTACCTTTAAAAATTTTTATAAGTAAATATTCTATTTTATATTTAGACCATTTAATCGATATAAATGACGGTAAAGCGCAAACTACTATAAACTCAATGGTTAGTAAAATTAACAATATGGATATAAGCAAATATACTTTTTCAGAAGTTAAAAAATTTACAAGACGTTATGAGCTAACATTTTTGAATAAAGATTACTTTAATAGACTATCCACAAAACTACTTCTAATTAGATAAATAATAATATGGATAAGTTTACTCAATTAGCTAATGGCTATATTAATAAAATAAATCAAGTTGCTATAAAAGAAGATAATGAAATACAAAATTTAGCTAAATCAAGTAGTTCATTTGGAGATTTTATGAGAAGTCTTCAGGGTAAGACTATTCAAGATATATTAGATGCAGCAAGTTTCGCAAGATTATATTCTATGAATAAGCATGGTATGACTGGAGCTGCTTATGATACTAAAAATCCTGATGTATTGTTAAATAAGTTTTTAACTAATCTTAGTGATTTTGTTAATCAAGATGTAAAAAAAATACGTTCGGGATTAGCTAATACAGATGAGTTTAAAAAGAAGTATGATTATGAAGGTCATCTTGAAAGAGAAAAAGAACGTAAAGATCTGTTCATGCAAGTCATGAAAGAAAAAGATCCAGAAAAAAAGTCTAAATTAAGACAAAAGGCACACGCTTTTAGAAATAACAGCCAGTATGCTGATGCAAGACAAGCTCTTTATGATAAAGAAGATAAATTAGTAGATCAGTTTCATAATTCAAAAATACAACCTGGTCAATTTGTAAATGATGGTAGTGAAGAATATGCAGAATTAGAAAAAATGTTTAATAAATTATTATCGTTAAGAAGTAGTAAGGTAGAAGATCAAGAAGGTTTTTTAACAAAAGATGCTGAAAAAGCAATCAATATAGCGCAAAGTTTAGCTACAAGCGCTGCTAAGAGAGGATTTTTTGATGATATGGGAACCGTTCGCCGAGACCCTCAAAAAGAAGTTAATAAAGCTTATGGAGATGTAATGTTAAAAATTGCCGATAAACTTAATAAAATAAAAATATAATGAAAAAATTCCTTAAACAGTATAATAAAATTTTAGAACAAGATGAAGAACCAGCTCCACCTGCTGAACCTGTAGTTGGGGACCAAGCTTTAGCTGATACACCAGCACCTGAACCCGAAGCAAGTAAATTATCACCTGAAGGTGAAGTTTTACTTGTAAGATTAATTAAAAAAGCATTAGTTACTAAAATAGAACCGAGTGATATTGAAGCATTAAGTGAATTATCCGATATAAATGAAGTAAATGCAAAATCTTCTTTAGAAAAATTAATTAACATAATGAAAAAATATTCACAGGATATTGACGTAGCAACATGAGCTGGAAATCACTAGATGAAATTTACTTAAAAGAATCTGCTAATAAAAAAGTAGATTTGTTACCCCGTCAAAAAGTTAATATATTTTTTGAAGATACTAACTTATTTAGAGGAGAAGGAGATAATTATGAATTTGTAGGCGCGGTAGATGATAAAGATTATAGAAAGATAGTTAATATTGTTAAAAAAGAAGGCGATAAATCTATAGAAAAATTAGTACAACAATCACGATTTGTGGGTCAAACTCGTTACGTTAAAAATTTTCTAGCTGATTTTGATGTAAATTATGGTGAAGTTGAAATATTATCACAAATAAAACAAAAATTAAATAGTATAACTGGTAGTATTGGAGGAGCTCAAGGAGAATTGAGCTTACATCAAGCAATATTTCCAGTTTTAGAAAAAATATTAGCTAATGAAACTCAAGAAAAAATAGAACAGTTTTATAATTCTTTATTTGTTAAGAGTTTTGCAGAAGGTAATGTTAGTGTAGGTGATGGAGAACTGCTATTAAGTCTATTTACTGAATGTTTTAAAGGTGATGTTGGAGATTTAAAAACACCAAGTGGTCTTAATGTAGAACTAAAAGTAGGTAAAGGTAGAATTATAAGTGCAAGAGGCGGTGGTTTTAAAAATGATCTTGATAAACTTAAAGAATTTGCTCAAAAACCTGATTTAACTATAGAAGATTTACAAGAAGCTAAATTTACAGGTGATGTAATGAAAAAAGCTTTTGCTAATAGTTCTATATTACAACAGTTCATAAGTCAAAATGTAACTGACCCTAATCAACGGATGCAACATTTTGCCGGCATTATGCTAAATGAATATGGAAAAGAAGGTTTTGATATAGTAATGTTTGTTTACCAGAAAGGATTTTCTAGAAAGGCTGGTGAATTTATGGGTGAAGGCACTTTTGATAAAGCAAGATATTTAAATGTAACTAATTATTCAAATATTTTAAATGCTATTAATAATAGTTTTATAGCTTTTGATTTTGACGGTGATGGAGTATATATAGGTTACCCGGGTAGTAATGTAAATGCTAAGTTTAAAAAGGATCTTAAATTATCATGAAGAATTTTAAACAACATCATAATTTAATATTAGAGTTTTTTGATGCTATAGATGGAGCTGTAAAGCATATTGATCATTTAGAAGAAAATATACTTAATAAAGGTAAGCAAGGTGTTATAGAAGCTATTAACCAAATAGAATCATCTATTTCTTATTTTGTAGATGAATCAGATTATAAAATATCTACTAAGTTTGACGGAGCACCTGCTATAGTTGCGGGAGTTGATACTAAAGGTAAATTTTTTGTAGCAAGTAAATCTGCTTTTGCTAAAAATCCTAAAATTAATTATACTGAAGAAGATATTACTGAAAATCACGGTACTGGAGGATTAGCTGATAAATTAAAATTAGCTTTAAGATATTTACCTTCATTGAATATGAAAGGTATTTATCAAATGGATTATATGTTTGATCCGCAGATGAAAATAGTTGAAACTCCTGAAACTATAGATGGTGTTAAAAATGAAAATAAATTTTTAACCTTTACTCCTAATACAATTAAGTATGCGGTTACAGAAGATAGTCCTTATGGTAAGGAAATAAGTACTTCTAAAATAGGAGTTGCAATTCATATTGAATATATTGTAAGAAATGGTATATTAAAGGTTAAAAAATATACTTCTGACCCAGAAGAGTTTTCAAAATCTAATACAGTTTTTGTATTTAACGTTTTAGCAAATAAGCCTAAAAATGATAAAACATCTTTTAGTAAATTATTATTAAGAGATGTAAAAGCCAAAAAAACTAAACTTTTAAGACTAGCAGATAAAGTAGATTTTAGTTCATTAGATGATTATACAGGTACTTTAAAAGCATATATTAACTCAGAAATAAGATCTGGTAGATTTTTAGATGATACCTCTATTTCTACTGAAGAATATATAAATTATATTTCTAATAGATTTACAAAAGATTTAGAAAGGCTTAAAAGTGAAAAAGGTAAAGCTAAAAAGACTGATCAAATGAAAGCTACTTTAAAATCTTTACAAAAATTAAAACCTTCTATAAGAAATGCATTTGAAATAACTAAAATTGTAGCTAATTTAAAAAATAATTTAATAAAAATTTTTAATGAAATAACCAAAAATGATTTGTTAGGAACTTATCTTGAAGAAAGCCCTAATAATTGGCAAACTACTGCCCCTGAAGGTTTTGCTTTATCTAAAGTAACAGCGGATGGAGCTGAAATAACTAAAATGGTAGATAGAGAAGAATTTAGTAGAGCTAATTTTGGAACAGGTAAACCAACATCACCTGAAAGCCAAGAATCTTATATAAGTAATCCTCCTATTTTTAATAGGGGAGAAGGTACCCGATTACAGACGCACCCGACAGGTAAGAAAAAAATTGGTTCATTTAATGAAATGTATAGATTGTTAATGTTAAAAGAGTTTGAAAATGCAGAGGA
>NZLH01000062.1 GCA_002694155.1 Pusillimonas sp.
ACGTAACGCATTGACGGGCTGTTGATGGGTTGATTGCGGGCCCGTATTCGTTTACAGCGTTTCTTCGCGTCCGTAGAACTTCACACCGATTTCAATGGCCTCGCGGCCCTGGGCGCGGCGATGGCGGTTGGTGTCGCGCAGGGAGTAAATGCAGCCGCAGTACTCCTGCTGGTAGAAATTTTCCCGCTTGCTGATTTCGATCATGCGGGCCGATCCGCCGCCTTTACGCCAGTTGTATTTCCAATAGGCCAGATCGGGATAACGGGCAGCCGCCCGCTCGCCGCAACCATTAATCTGGTTCATGTCTTTCCAGCGCGAAATGCCCAATGAACTGGTGATGGTATCAAAACCGTTTTCGTGGGCATAAAGCGCCGTACGTTCGAAACGCATGTCGAAACAGACGGTGCAACGCTCGCCCCGTTCCGGTTCGTTCTCCAGCCCTTTAACGCGCTCAAACCAGTTATCCCGGTCGTAGTCGGCATCGATGAATTCGATATTGTGCTCTTGGGCAAAGCGAATGTTCTCGTTCTTGCGGATTTCATATTCACGGTCGGGGTGAATATTGGGGTTGTAGAAAAAGATGCTGTACTCGATACCCGAGGCGGCCATGGCTTCCATGACTTCGCCTGAACAAGGGGCGCAGCATGAATGCAACAGCACTTTCTTGCGGTTGTCGGGGAGTTGAAGCTGGGGACGTTTGTAATCACTCATGGTGTCTATTTTAATCGGGTAGCACCGTATTCCAAAGTGCAATGACTGCATCGCGTTCAACCACGAATTCATCCTGGGGAACACGCGCGGCTTCGGCGCCTTGCAGGCGCAAGCTGTGCTGTGCCTTGCGAAAGACCCGGTAGGCGTCTGAAACTTCCCCGGCGAGCTCCGCCGGAATGAGTTTTGCCTCGGACGCCAGCTTGAGCAAAGTGATATTGCCCAGGTTTTCTAGCAAAACAGGGTGTTCGCATGCATGGCTCAATACGAGGTATTGCGTAATAAATTCAATATCGACCATGCCGCCCCGGTCGTGCTTCAGGTCGAACAGTTCGCTGCGGTTGGGGGGGCCAGCCGCTATTTTGTTACGCATGTCCTTAACATTCTTGTACAGCGTAGCCGGGTCGCGCTTAAGCAACAACACATCGCGGCGAATGGTTTCAAAGCGTTCGCCCACCGCCGGGTCGCCAGCTGCAAAGCGGGCGCGCGTGATGGCTTGATGCTCCCAGGGCCAGGCATGGGTAAGTTGGTACTGCTTGAAGGCGTCAACCGATACGGCCAGTACACCTGCGTCACCATCGGGGCGAAGCCGCAAATCAATTTCGTACAGACGGCCAGATGAAGTCATGGTGGAAAGCCACGAGGCCATTCGACGACCCAGCTTGGCGTATACCTCGGCGGCGTCTTCACGTTCATCGTCATACAAAAAAACCAGGTCGAGGTCCGAGGCATACCCTAGCTCTTTGCCACCCAGGCGCCCGTATGCAATAACCGCGAACCGATACGGCGGGACGGGTTGGTTACGCTGGTCTTTCGGTTGCACCATGGGCCACACGCGCGTGATGGTTTCATTTAGCATCATGTCGGCTAGCGCCGAGAGCTGATCGGCCAGCTTTTCTACACTTAGTACGCCGCCTAGGTCTTGTGCCAATAACTGGAAGCTGACCTGGCGCTGCAAGTCGCGCATTAGATTCATTTGCTGTTCGATATCGGGCTGCCCCGATGGCAACATGCATGCATCTAGTTCGCTGCGTAATTGCTGCGCCAGCTCACTGAAATCGGGTGGGTCCATAAGCGAGTGCCACTCGATAAGGCTGTCGAGCAATAACGGGTATTGGCGCAGATATTGGGCAGCCCAGGGGCTGGCGCCAATAATTCGGGCAACCCGGGCAAGGGTTTCAGGGTATTCAGCCAGCAATGCAAGATAAGGGCTGCGCTGCGCGATTTGCTCGACCAAGTCGCAAAGGCGAATTGCTGTTTGCTCGGGGTTGGTGGTTCGGTGGGCGGTTTCCAGCATGGCGGGCAGAAGCGTTTTAACGCGTTTACGGCTGCTGGTGGGGAGGCTGCGAATGCGGTGGCTTTGCATTAATGCCCGAATCCGTTGCGCGACCGACTCACTGGTTTGACCGAAATAGGTTTCTACCTCATCCTCCAGTTCGTCGGGGCTTGTATCCATTGTGGGATTATCGTTTTCTTCTTCCTGCGATTCGCCCATGCCGGCAATACGGAAAGCGTTACGGAATGTGCCGCTTACAAAAGCACGGTGTGCGTTCAGGGTTTCTTCGAACTCAGACGCAGCCATGCCCATAGCAAAGGCTAATTCTTCACGTAAAGCCGGGTTATGCGGCAACATGTGTGTTTGTTCGTCTTCACGGTATTGAAGCAAGTGTTCGGTATGGCGCAGAAAAATATAGGCGGATTCAAGGCGTCGCGATAGCGTTTCGTCTAGAATTCCGGTGGATTCCTGTTGCTTCAATGCTTTTAGTAAATTGCGTTTTTGTAGCGAAGGCGTGCGCCCTCCGCGGATAAGCTGGTTAAGCTGAATAACGAACTCAATTTCCCGAATACCGCCATTACCCAGTTTTATGTTGTGCTCGGCATCGATGCCGTTGCGTCGTGTCGCTCGTCGGTTCCAGTCTTCGCGAATACGTTCTCGCAAAGCGCGTAATGAAGATAAAGCGTCAAAATCGAAATACTTGCGGTACACGAAGGGGCGGCGCAGGGCTTCCAGTTGCGCACGCTGTGTTTTTGTGTCGCTGTCTTCGAAGGCTTTGGCCGGAATAACGCGCGCTTTAAGCCACGCATAACGTTCCCACTCTCTGCCCTGGGTGACCAGGTAGTTTTCAAGTGCGTCAAGGCTCCAGGCCAGGGGCCCCGAGTCGCCATCAGGGCGTAAGCGCAGGTCGGTACGAAATACCACCCCATATTCATCCGGTTCCGACAAAATGGGCATCATGCGTTGTGTAACGCGGCCATAAAACTCGTGATAACTTATTTTGCGTCGTCCGCCTGTTTCGCCTTCCTCGCCGTACAGCATAATAAGGTCGATATCCGAGGAGACGTTCAATTCACGTCCACCCAGTTTTCCCATCCCTAGAATAAGCATTTCCTGTGGCTTGCCGGTATTTGGATCCATTGGCATACCGTGTATTTCAGCTAGTTCCGTGCTTACGGTGCGGTAGGACTGTGCAATAGACAGGTCCGCCAGGTGTGACATGGCTTTCACGACTTCTTTAAGGTCTGCCAGTTTGGCCAGGTCTCGCACCATAACCGTGTAGAACACCTGGGCGCGCGTTATACGTAGTGCTTTGCGTAATGTCCCAAGCGGTACAATGCTTTCCAGTGAGTCGGTTTGGGTGGCCTGCATAAACCATTGGTCGATTCGGGCAGGTGTAACCGGGTCGTTGGCGGCTTGTTCAAGCCATAATTCAAAGTCGGGGTTGCCAGCCAGTTTTCGGCGCAGGGCGCCCGACCATCGGGAAGCAATTTTTATCGGTGTAGTGTGGTTCATGCTAAAACGTGTAAGACGCAACCAGAAAATTCGGGTATAAGTCGAACAAGATACCGCAAAACGCGCTTTTCATGTTGTCAGGTTAATCAGGGATTCCGTGCGTTCGTTTCCTAACATCCTACGCTGGCTGGGCTGGCTTGCTTTAGCCATTTACTTCGCCTTGGCGGCAGCCATTCTAATTTTGCGCTACGCAATATTGCCAAATATCGATACATGGCGCCCAGCAATCGAGCAACAAATTTCCCGGGCAATGGGGGGGGCGGTTTCGTTAAGTCGTTTACAAGCCAACTGGAAGGGTTTGAATCCCAGTCTTGATATCACCGGTTTGCGTATTCACGATAAAAATAATACGTTGGTGCTTGACTTGCCCCGTGTAAATGCAGAACTGAATTGGCTACCTTTGCTGCAAGGAGAGCTCCGTTTTTCCAACTTGCAGGCGCAGGGGTTGGAGCTTGATTTGCGCCGGGATGCGCAAAGGAATATTTGGCTTCTGGGCCACGAAATTGATTTGTTGGACACGAGTAGTAACGACACATCGTTGCCCCCAATTCTGCAGTGGCTGTTGGGCCAAAAATCGTTGGTTTTAACCAACGCAACGGTGCGCTGGCGCGACGAGCTGCGTAGCGCGCCGACTTTAGTGCTAGATGATGTGCTTATTCAGTTCCAGGGTGATGGCCAAACATATCAGGCACGCGTGCGTGCCGGCGCCCAACCTCTGGTAAGCGCTGCCGAGTTTTTAGCCGAACTGCGTTTTGAGCAGGACGTTACAACGCAGACGACCCCAGAACGCGCGCAAGCGTTGCCTGCCTGGACCTTTCAAGCATTTGTCGATATTCAAAACGCCAGCCCCGATGCCTGGGCCCCGTGGGTGGATATGCCAACAGGCCTTCAAAGTGCCAATGTGTCATCACGCGCATGGCTTGAAGCAAAGAAAGATGTGTCCCCCGTTTTAACGCTTGATGCGGCGTTGACCGATTCCGTTTGGCACGACGCCCAGAACGGGCGGGTGGCCGTTAATAAAGCACAACTTTATGTTCAGGGAGACATGCCGTTTTCGAACAGCGGGACATTACACGATGAAGCAACGCAAGCGGCGTTTGCGCTACAGCTGCAGGATACTGCTGTCAGTATGCCAACAGTTTTCAATGAGCCGCTTACGTTCGATTCACTTCAACTGGGCGGAACGCTAAAGCTGTTGCAAGGTACATTACAGGCGCTAAATGTAGATTCTGCCCGGGTTGTTAACACCGACATGGATGTGTCTTTAACGGGAACCTGGCAAGCCAGCCCCCTGCACACATTGGGGCTAATTGATACCAAAGGCCAGTTTGCCCGTGCCAGTTTAAATGCCATTTATCGGTATTTGCCTTTAGAGGTTGATGCTGACGCGCGCGACTGGATGTCGCAAGGGTTGGTTCAGGGGCAGTTGTTGAATGCCGGATTTGTTCTGGAAGGTGACCTTGCCGCGTTTCCTTTTGGGGAGGCACCTGAAAAGGGTCATTTTTATGTAGGGGGACCTTTTGATAATGCCATTATTGACTACGCCCCCTCAACAGCCAACAACCTTGGCTGGCCGCGGCTAGAAAGCTTATCTGGCTTGGCTTCACTTACTGGCGTTGATTTGCGGGTTCAGGCCAATACGGGTCGCGTTACACCAGGTGAAGGGCCTGCTATTGCATTGTCTCGTGTGTTGGCGCGTATTCCCAATATTGAAGAGAATGCAGTTCTTTCAGTACAAGGCGACTCTTCCGCGCCGGCCACGGGTTATCTGGCTTTGAATGCCAATTCCCCTTTGGGTGGTTTGCTGGATAACGCGCTGGATGCAGCAAGCGCTGAAGGTAGCTGGCGAGTGCCATTGTGGCTGAACGTACCGCTTTACGATACTGATGCGACAACTGTATCGGGTGCAGTTGTGTTCGATGGCGGCACGTTTCAGCTTGACTCATTCATGCCGGTCTTGTCGGGCGTAAACGGGCAGTTGGATTTTTCCGATACCGGAATTCGCTCGGGCGGTATCAAGGCAACGGCGTTGGGTGGCGCATTAACAATTTCTGGGGGGCTTGGGGGTAATAACAAGAATCTGGTTGTGCAAGGCCAGGCTGACTCGCAGTCGATTTCGCGGTTTGCCGGCCTGGGCAGCGAGGTAGGCTTCGAAGGAAGAGCGGTATACCGCTTGGTTGTCGAGCGCTCACCCGAGGGTCGTTACAATATCGACCTTTCGTCAGACCTTAAGGGTATGCGGGTTGATCTACCCAGTCCTTTAGGTAAGTTTGCCGACGAAGCCAAAGCGCTTTCTGCGCAATGGCAGCCTCTTGGGCAAGGCCGTGCTCAGTTGCGGGTTCGTTTGGGCGACAATTTAACGATGGATATGCGGCGCGATCCGGCCATAAAAGGCGCGTATTTTAATCGTGGTGCGATAGCCCTTAGTCAGCCGCTTGTGGTGCCCGATTCGGGTTTGAATATTGACGCGCGTTATCCGTCGCTAGACCTGGATGCCTGGATGGCGTTAATCGGTTCCTCTACCTCGGACACCGAAAAAGCACCTGGGCTTTTGCCATCGCTGAACCAAATTCGTATTCAGTCCGAGCGCTTGCGTGTACAGGATGTAGACCTGGATAAAGCCACTTTAACGTTGGCACCCTTACGCCAGCCCAATGGTTGGCGCGTAGACATAAGTTCCAGCCAAACTGCTGGTACTTTGTGGTGGCGTGAAGGTGTGCTTGGCCAGCCGGCGTCGTTGGAAGGCAAGTTTGCCCGGCTAGCGTTGGGCAACCCGCAGGCGTCGGCTACAAAAACTGAAATTGAACCTCCTTCCGAGTCGCGTCTTGAGGGCTTCAAAATCCCTTCTATTGAACTTACCGTTAATGATTTGGTGGTTTACGGTAAAAACGTAGGCGAAGTGGTTTTGAATGGGTCGGCACCCGGAGAGGGCCGCACGCTAAGTATTGATCAGTTAGAGGTGAAGAATGTGGGCGCCACACTTAGCGGGAAAGGTGAGTGGCGCCTGGACGGTGCAAGTCGGGGGTTATCTTTGAATGCTTCTTTGGCCATTCGTGACCTGGGTCAATTCCTTGATCGAGTGGGGTTGGAGCGTGCTGTGTCGGGTGGAAGCGGTTATGTCGAGGGCACAGTCGTTTGGAATAATCTGCCCTGGCGGTTTCAAAAATCCGATTTACAGGGCCAATTGAACGTTAAGCTGGAAAAGGGGCGGTTAAGTTCCGTTAACTCGCGATCAGCCCGTGTATTGGAATTGTTGTCACTGCAGTCTTTGCAACGCATTCTTTCGTTCGATGCCAATCCTGAAGGTGCTTTTGCACAAGGGTTTCCGTTCGATTTGCTGGAAGGTTCCGTACAAATTCAAAGTGGCGTAATGAGTACAAATAACTTTCGTGTCAACAGCCCTGTGGGCACGATTAGCCTAGGGGGCGACGTTAACATTGTGAACGAAACCCTGGACATGCAAGCGATGGTGGTGCCTAACCTGGACATGAGCGGGGCGTCGATTGCTGCCGGTATTATTAACCCAATTGTTGGCGTGGGGGCGTTTTTAACGCAATGGTTGCTTAAAGCGCCAATTAGTAAAGCCATGACCGTTCACTACGATGTAAGTGGCACCTGGGCCGACCCACAATTGCGCGAGTTGAAATAAGAAGGGGGTGGCCTTCTGACGGTGTTATATACCGTCGGCCAACCCAATCTGTTTAGTCACGTGCCTTCCTTTTGTTAATACACGCCTTGTTGCAACATGGCATCGGCCACTTTTACAAATCCGGCAATGTTGGCGCCATCTACGTAGTTCACTTTATCGCCGTGCTGACCGTAACGCACGCAATTTTGATGAATGTCGCGCATAATGGCATGCAATTTGGCATCTACGTCTTCACGTGTCCATGCCAGGCGTGCCGAGTTCTGGCTCATTTCAAGGCCTGAAACAGCGACCCCACCTGCATTGCTGGCTTTGCCCGGTGCATACAAAACGCCGGCCTCAATAAAGAGTTCGGCTGCATCAATCGTGGTAGGCATATTTGCCCCCTCGGAAATGCAACGAACACCATTGTTAATAAGTGTTTTTGCATCGTCCAGTTCCAGCTCATTCTGTGTGGCACATGGCATGGCGACGTCAACCGGTACATGCCAGGGGCGCTTGCCTTGCTCGTATGTCAGGTTCAGTTCTTTGGCGTAGGTAACCAACCGCTCGCGACGGTTGTTTTTAATGTCCATAAGCAGACCCAGTTTTTCGTGCGTAAAGCCGGCAGGGTCTACAACGCAGCCATCTGAGTCGGAAACGGTAATGACCTTGGCACCGATTTGAATGCATTTCTCGATGGCGTATTGCGCAACATTTCCCGAGCCGGAGACGGAAACCGTCATGCCGTCGAGCGAACGTCCAGCGTGTTTCAGCATTTCTTCGGCAAAGTACACAGTGCCGTAACCAGTGGCTTCCGGGCGAATCAGGCTGCCACCAAAAGTCAGACCTTTTCCAGTGAAAACACTGGCCGCAGAATTCGACAGTTTCTTCATCATGCCGGTCATGTAGCCCACTTCACGGGCACCCACCCCGATGTCGCCGGCGGGCACGTCGGTATCTGGCCCAAGGTGACGATACAGTTCAAAAATCAGCGCTTGGCAAAAACGCATAACTTCTCCGTCTGACTTGCCTTTCGGATTGAAGTCGGAGCCGCCTTTTCCCGCGCCCATTGGCAGCGTGGTTAGCGCGTTCTTGAAAGTTTGTTCGAAGGCCAGAAACTTCAGAATCGATAAATTTACTGATGGGTGAAAGCGCATGCCGCCTTTATAGGGACCAATGGCCGAACTGTGTTGAACACGAAATGCCCGGTTGGTTTGCACTTGACCTTTATCGTCGACCCAGGACACGCGAAACTGAATGACACGTTCAGGTTCTACAAGACGGTTCAGCAAGCCTTGCTCGGCGTACTGCGGGTTCTGCTCGATGAAGGGCCATAGTGAGGCCATGACTTCTTTGACTGCCTGCATGAACTCAGGCTGGTGCGGGTCGCGTACCTGAAGTTGCTCCAGGAACTGGTTAAGACTGGGTAGTTTCATTCGGTTTTGCTCTGTAGTTTTGTGTCGGCCACGAGAATACCGGCACATTGGCTAAAGAAAATTGTTCTTTTTCGACCCGTTATTGTCGGGCCATGATGCATCAAGCCTCTCTTTCGAGAGGCTTGTGAGGGCCGAGATGAGGTTATTTTTTCATCATCTCGAAGAATTCCGCGTTGTTCTTTGTGGCGCGGATTTTATCCAGGATGAACTCCATGGCTGCTACCTCGTCCATATCGTGAATGAACTTGCGCAACACCCACACTTTTTGTAAAAGGTCGGGCTTAATCAGTAATTCTTCTCGACGGGTGCCCGATTTGTTCAGGTTAATAGCCGGGTAGACCCGTTTCTCGGCCAGGCGGCGTTCCAGGTGAACTTCGGAATTGCCTGTTCCTTTAAATTCTTCGTAGATGACTTCATCCATGCGGCTGCCGGTTTCAATAAGCGCTGTGCCAATAATGGTAAGCGAACCGCCTTCTTCCAGGTTTCGTGCCGCGCCGAAAAAGCGTTTGGGGCGTTGCAATGCGTTGGCATCGACCCCCCCGGTAAGTACTTTGCCCGATGAAGGCACAACCGTGTTGTAGGCGCGCGCGAGGCGGGTGATGGAGTCGAGCAAAATGACCACGTCTTTTTTCAACTCAACCAGGCGCTTGGCTTTCTCAATAACCATTTCCGCTACTTGAACGTGGCGGGTGGCGGGTTCGTCGAAGGTGGAAGCCACCACTTCCCCACGAACGGTGCGCTGCATTTCCGTAACTTCTTCCGGGCGCTCGTCAACCAGCAGAACAATGACGTAGGCTTCCGGGTAGTTAGTGGTAATGGCATGCGCAATGTGCTGCATCATGACCGTTTTACCCGACTTCGGGCTGGCCACAATAAGTGCGCGCTGACCTTTGCCCATGGGCGCGAAAATATCCAGAATACGTCCGGTAATATTTTCTTCGCTTTTAATATCCCGTTCCAGCGTCATGGTCTGGTTGGGGTGCAACGGGGTGAGGTTTTCAAACATAATGCGATGCTTGATGGCCTCGGGTTGCATCCCGTTAACCTTGTCGACCTTCACCAGTGCAAAATAACGTTCGCCGTCTTTGGGTGTTCGCACCTCGCCTTCAATAGAGTCACCTGTGTGCAGGTTAAAACGGCGGATTTGCGAAGGCGAGATGTAGATGTCGTCGGTACTGGCCAGGTACGAGGTTTCCGGCGAGCGCAGGAAACCAAACCCATCGGGCAGGACTTCAAGAACGCCATCGCCGAAAATCTGTTCGCCTTGCTTGGCGCGCCGTTTCATGATGGCAAACATGATTTCCTGTTTGCGTAAACGGCTGGCATTGTCGATATCCAGACTGGCGGCCATTTCGAGCAGCTGCGAGATATGCAGCGCTTTAAGTTCGGTGAGATGCATGGAGAAAAAGAGAAGGGAAGTTATGCGTTGTTGGAAGGCCAAGACAGGCCTGCGCGCAAGACAAAATTAAAAGATTGTTTACAGGGATTCTTCAAGAAAGCTGTTCAGTTGCGACTTGGACATGGCACCGACTTTGGTGACAGCCGCTTCGCCGTTTTTGAACAGCATAAGGGTTGGAATGCCCCGTACGCCATATTTGGCTGGAACGTCGGGATTTTCGTCGACATTCAGCTTCGCGATAGTAACACGGCCTTCAAAGGTTTGTGCAGCTTCGTCGAGTAAAGGGGCAATCATTTTGCAAGGGCCACACCAGGCGGCCCAATAATCGACCAGTACGGGA
This sequence comes from Pusillimonas sp., assembly GCA_002694155.1. Lineage (GTDB taxonomy): Bacteria > Pseudomonadota > Gammaproteobacteria > Burkholderiales > Burkholderiaceae_B > Neopusillimonas. The sequence continues at coordinate 10,303 of NZLH01000062.1, forward strand.
ACATCGGATTGAAGCACTTCAGCTTCAAAATTGGCATCAGTTACGGTTTTGATGAGGTCACTCATGATGTGAGAAAAAATTCAGGTTACTGAAAAAACTATACTAAGCATAACATTACGTCGCTAAGCCTGACTACTGAATTGCATGAAGTCAGGCAAAATACGGTTTCTTCAATTGTTCGATATCAGGGGGTCATTTGGCGAACGCACCACAGTACGACGAAGGGTCTATTAAGGTTCTGAAAGGGCTGGAGCCCGTTCGGCAGCGGCCCGGTATGTATACGCGCACTGAAAATCCGCTGCATATTATCCAGGAAGTGATTGATAACGCGGCCGATGAAGCGTTGGCGGGTTTTGGCAGCAAAATTGGCGTTACGCTACACACAGACGGCAGCATTTCTGTTGAAGATGACGGCCGCGGTATTCCCGTTGGTTTGCACCCGGAAGAGCAGGTGCCGGTGGTGGAAATTGTGTTCACTCGTTTGCATGCTGGTGGCAAGTTCGATAAGAAAGCCGGCGGCGCCTATGCGTTTTCGGGCGGGTTGCACGGTGTGGGGGTGTCGGTTACGAATGCTCTGTCTACGCGCCTGGAGGTTGAGGTTTGGCGCGACGCACAAATTCACCGACTGGTGTTTCACAACGGAGAAGTGGTCGAGCCGTTGGCGGTGACCGGCTCGGTTGGCAAGCGCCGTTCGGGTACACGGGTACGCGTTTGGCCAAATCCCACGTATTTCGATTCTGCGGTTATTCCGGCTGCCGAGCTGGTGCATTCGTTACGCAGTAAAGCTGTATTGCTAAGCGGTATCAAAGTGTCGCTTACAGTTGAAAAAACGGGTGAAACGCGCGAGTGGCAGTACGACGATGGCCTGAAAGGTTATTTGAACGAAGCGCTGGAAGACGCCGAGCGTATTGTGCCCATGTTTGAAGGTAAACGTTACGCTCAGGCCGATGACGACACGTTTTCTGAAGGCGAGGGCGCGCATTGGGCGGTTGTGTGGACAACCGAAGGCCAGGTAGTGCGAGAATCTTACGTAAATCTTATCCCCACTCCAGCGGGTGGCACACACGAGGCTGGTTTGCGTGATGGTTTGTTCAACGCAGTGAAGTCGTTTGCCGAGTTACATAGTTTGATTCCCAAAGGCGTTAAATTGCTACCGGAAGATGTTTTTGCGCGCGCCAGCTTCGTGTTGTCAGCCAAGATCCTCGATCCGCAGTTTCAAGGGCAAATTAAAGAACGTCTGAATAGTCGTGACGCAGTTCGATTGGTTAGCGCGTATGTGAAAAACGCGCTGGAATTGAAGCTGCACGCCGACGTTGAAGCCGGAAAAAAGCTGGCAGAAAGCGCCATCCGTCAGGCACAGGCACGGGCACGTTCGGCGCAAAAAGTTGAAAAGCGAAAAAGCTCGGGTGTGGCGGTATTGCCGGGCAAGCTTACCGATTGTGAATCTAATGACCCCGAGCGCACCGAAATCTTTCTGGTCGAAGGTGACTCGGCAGGTGGCTCGGCCAAAATGGGTCGCGACAAAACCTTTCAGGCTATTTTGCCTCTGCGTGGCAAAGTCTTGAACTCGTGGGACGTAGAGCGTGACCGCTTGTTCGCCAACAATGAAATCCACGATATTTCTGTAGCCATTGGGGTCGACCCGCATGGCCCGGGCGACAAGGTAGACTTGTCGGGGTTGCGTTATGGTCGCGTTTGCATCTTGTCCGACGCCGACGTCGATGGTTCACACATTCAGGTGCTGTTGCTTACCTTGTTTTTCCGCCATTTCCCGCGTTTGGTCGAGGCCGGGCACGTTTACGTTGCGCGACCTCCGCTGTTTCGGGTTGACGTTCCAGCACAAGGCAAGCGGGCCGCGCGAAAATTGTATTGCCTGGATTACGGCGAACTGGAAGCGGCCCAAGACAAATTACGTACTGAAGGTGTACGTGAAGGCACATGGAGCATTAGTCGTTTCAAAGGTCTGGGCGAAATGAGCGCCGAACAGCTGTGGGAAACCACCATGAACCCCGATACGCGTCGCTTGGTGGCGGTGAGTTATGGCGATTTGGGTATGGAAGCCACCGTTGAAATGTTTGATATGTTAATGGGCAAAGGTGAGTCGGCCCAACGCCGGGCCTGGCTGGAAGAGAAAGGCAATCTGGCCGATGTGGATGTATAGCGACCGAACCGCTTACTTTGGACGACAGCCTTAGCAGGAAATTATGGACAGCACACAAGTAGGTTTATTTGATAGCGATGAAGGTGGCGAACAGCTGACGCTAGGTCTTTATGCCGAGCAGGCATACTTGGATTATGCAGTTTCAGTAGTTCGGGGGCGGGCGTTGCCCGATGTGGCCGACGGCCAGAAGCCAGTACAACGCCGCATTCTGTACGCTATGGATGCCATGGGCCTGGGGCCGGGTGCCAAACCTGTGAAATCGGCCCGCGGGGTGGGGGACGTTCTGGGTAAATACCACCCTCACGGCGACCAGGCCGCTTACGATGCCATGGTGCGTATGGCGCAAAGTTTCTCACTGCGTTATCCCCTGGTAGACGGGCACGGCAATTTTGGTTCGCGCGATGGTGATAACGCCGCCGCCATGCGTTATACGGAAGCCCGTTTAACGTCGTTTTCCCGTATTTTGTTGGATGAACTGGGCGAGGGTACGGTTGAGTTTATTTCTAATTACGACGGTAGTCAGAAAGAACCTCAGTTATTGCCGGCGCGCTTGCCAGTGATGTTGCTGAACGGCGCCTCGGGCATTGCCGTTGGCATGGCCACCGAGGTGCCTTCGCATAACTTACGCGAGGTGGCACAAGCCTGTGTGGCAATGCTGCGTAACCCCAAGCTGCCCGACGAAGAACTGTTCGGCATGATTCCGGGGCCTGATTTCGCTGGCGGCGGGCAAATTATTTCAACACCAGAAGACATCGCCACGGTGTATCGCGGTGGTCGGGGCTCAATTAAAGCGCGTGCCCGCTGGGAATTCGAAGAGTTGGCGCGTGGTCAGTGGCAATTGGTTGTAACCGAGCTGCCCCCGGGAACCTCCTCGCAGAAAATTCTGGAAGAAATTGAAGACCGCACGAACCCAAAAGTGAAAGCGGGCAAAAAGTCGCTTACGGCCGACCAGCAGCAAACCAAGGCGTTAATGCTTAGCTTGCTTGACGCCGTGCGCGACGAATCGGGCAAGCAGGCAGCGGTGCGTTTGGTGTTTGAACCCAAAAGCAGCCGTATCGATCGCGACGAGTTCGTAAACACGTTACTGGCACAAACCAGCCTTGAAGGAAACGTGTCTATTAACCTGGTGTGTATTGGCACCGACGGGCGTCCGGGCCAGCGCGCTTTACGCGATATTTTGTCCGAGTGGCTGGGTTTTCGTACGGAAACCGTCACCCGTCGCACGCAATACCGTCTCGACAAGGTCACTGATCGCATTCATGTGCTGGAAGGGCGCATGGTGGTTTATTTGAATGTTGATGAAGTCATTCAAACAATTCGCGAGTCGGATGAGCCGCGCCCAGCACTGATGGAGCGATTTGATCTTTCCGAGCGCCAGGCGGAAGACATTCTGGAAATGCGCTTGCGCCAGTTAGCCAAGCTGGAAGGATTCAAAATTGAAAAGGAACTGGCTGCGCAGAAAGAGGAGCAAAGCCGTTTAGAGGCGCTGCTGGCCAGCCCGTCGGCATTGAAACGCCAGATTATTAAGGAAATCGAGGCCGACGCGAAGCAATATGGCGATGAACGACGAACCTTAATTGAACCGGCCGAGCGCGCGGTGCTTGAAACCAAAGTTGTAGATGAGCCCGTTACGGTCATTGTTTCCCAAAAAGGGTGGTTGCGGGCGCGTCAGGGACATGGTCACGACGCCAGTCAGTTCAACTTTAAAATGGGCGACAGCCTATACGATGCCATCGAGTGTCGTACTACCGATAACCTGGTGGCCTTGTCATCCACCGGACGCGTACATACGGTTCCTGTTGCCAGCTTGCCTTCAGCACGGGGTGATGGGCAGCCAGTGACATCGCTGGTAGACGTCGAGCAGGGCGCCCAGGTAGTGCATATGGTTGCCGGAGACGCCGAGCAAACCTGGTTTTTGGGTACGCAATCAGGTTATGGTTTCATGGCGAAACTGAAAGACATGACAACGCGCCAGAAAGCGGGTAAACAGTTTGTTACGCTGGAAAAAGGCGATGCCATGCTTAAGCCCATTGGGTTGCAGGAAACCGACTATTCGCTGGCCATGCTTACGCGCAAAGGTCGCTTCCTGGTGGTTGATTTAACCGAATTCAAGACGTTGTCAGGTGGTGGTCGCGGCACCATTCTTATGGGGCTTGACGCGGGCGACCGTATCGATCAGTGGTGTGCAGCAGGCCCGGCGGGGGTATGTTTTAGCGGTGTGTATCGCAACAAGCAAACCGATGTTGTGCTTTATGCTGATGAACTTGATGCGGATCAAGGCAAGCGGGCGCGCAAAGGCCGCACACTGGCAGTAAAGGTAAAACAGCCAATTTTACGGCGTGCATGAAGCATTTGCGCTGCTTATTTAAGGCTTACAGCGCGTATTAAGCATTAAGTAAATCAACTATTTTGACTTTGCAGGTAACGACAACAATGAGTTTCACGGTAACCGTTCAACCCACCGGCCATACGTTTGCGGTAACACCTGGCGAAACGCTGCTAGACGCTGCGTTGGGCGCTGACATTATTTTGCCCTATAGCTGTCGTACGGGCGCTTGTTCAACGTGCAAAGGCAAGGTTGTTTCCGGCAAATTCGAGGCGGGTTCGGCGCCTGCACAAATTTTGTCGCCCGAAGAGCTTAAAGCAGGTTACACCTTGTTCTGCCAGGCCAAGCCATCCTCTGATATGGTAATTGAGGCCCAGGAAATTCGCATGGCCAGCGATATTCAAATTCGCAAAATGCCATCGCGAGTTATGGGGCTGGAGCGCATTCGTAACGATGTGATGCTGGTAAAACTGCAACTGCCACCGGCGGAACCTTTCCGCTATTATGCGGGTCAATACATAGAGTTCATCCTGAAGTCCGGAGAGCGTCGCAGCTACTCAATGGCTAGCCCGCCGTCGGATGACAATATGGTTGAATTGCACATTCGGCACATGCCGGGGGGCGTATTCACCGACCATGTTTTTGGTGTGGGTGAAACGGCCATGAAAGTGCGAGAGATCTTGCGTGTTGAAGGTCCGTTAGGGTCGTTTTTCTTGCGCGAAGACAGTGATAAACCCATTGTATTTCTTGCCAGCGGCACGGGTTTCGCACCCATTAAGGCATTGGTAGAACGCATGCAGCAAACGGGTAGTTCTCGACCAGTCGTGTTGTATTGGGGAGGGCGCAGGCCTGACGATTTATACATGAATGAATTAGCGCAGCAATGGGCGCAAACCCTGCCGAATTTTCATTATGTTCCGGTTATTTCCGATGCTTTGCCAGAAGACAACTGGGAGGGCCGCAGCGGGTTTGTGCATCAGGCTGTGCTGGAAGACATTGACGACTTGTCTGGCTACCAAGTTTATGCCTGTGGCGCTCCGGTTATGGTGGAAGCAGCCCGCAAAGACTTTACCCAACAGGCAGGTTTGCCTGACAATGAGTTCTATGCAGATGCCTTTACCTCGCAGGCAGACACGCACAAGTAATGCTGCAGTTAGTGCCCCCTGCGGAATAAGGGTCCGCTGTTTTGAATTAAACAAAGGTGAGCGTTCATGAAAGTCGTGGTACTGGGTAGTGGAATAATCGGCGTCGCCTCGGCCTGGTGGCTAAAACAGGCCGGTCATGACGTGGTTGTGATCGACCGTCAGCCTGGGCCGGCTCAAGAAACCAGCCGTGCCAATGGTTGCCAGATTTCGGTCTCTTATGCCGAGCCCTGGGCTAATCCTCAAACGCCGATGAAATTGCTGAAATGGTTGCTGAAAGACAACGCACCCATGGCATTCCGGCCGCAGGCCGACTGGCGTCAATGGGCGTGGGGGTTGCAGTTTTTGCTTGAGTGCCGGGCGTCGCGGGTTCCCAAAAATATTCGGCCCATGGTGGCACTGGCGGAATATAGCCTGCAAACCTTGAAAGGAATGCGCGAAGAACTGGGAATTGAATACAATCATCTGAGTCGCGGTATCTTGAATTTCTACCGCAATAATGAACAGTTCGACGCGTCCCAGCAGG